>NZ_JAJJMM010000001.1:6000000-6300000 GCF_020905295.1 Flavobacterium piscisymbiosum
AATCTTTCACTTTGTGACGGTTGTGTAATTGCTAATTCCGTTTTTGCAGGTTCTGCAGCTTTTATATCTGTGCTCATTTTAATTATATTTCGATTGTTAATTGATTACTTTGAAGTTTTGGACACCTTACGATTTTCAAATCGAAAGCCTGTTCTTGAATTTCTTTTTTGGTGTTTTGATTATGTGGACAATTGGCCGTACAATCAAAACTTCCAATTTTAACTCCGATGTTTTCTTTACAATTTTCTGTAAGGATTCCATCGGAGTCTCTTTTGACTCTGTAGTCAGTCATTACGCAATTCTGATTTTGCTATCAGGCTCGCTAACTACCAATCTTATTAATTGGCTCTCCGTGTCCATTATAGAATGGATAGATTCAGCGCCATCAATGAAAACTGGAGCGGATACTTGATAGAATTTCGATAGAGTAGAAATAATGTCGATACCGGCATTTATTTTTGAAGCAGTATTTGCATCTGCAAAAGGAACACCGTTAACCAGGATTTCACAAGCAGGATTCTCGCCCCCGTTAACTTGATCCTCAAACATTTTGAATTTTACAATTCTGAATTTAGAATTGACATTTGCTTCAATTGCCGACATCTTATCTTTTTCAAATCGTTCAATTAAGAATTGAGTTTTTTCAACTCCGGCGATCTCCTGAGCTAATCTTGTCTCTTCTGCTTTCAAAGCATCGATACGAGCATTGATTGTGTTTAGTTGATCTTCGTTTCTTAAATTAGTTTTGATGCCATCAATATCAGAAACGATAGCTTTTCTGTCTTCTTTCAATTGCGCATCGTCTACTTTTGGAACTTCTAGAATTGATTTTTCAACCGTTTCTAGCTGTAATTTTTTAGAACTGTAATCAGTATTAAAAGCTAACATTTCAGCGTAAATCGTTTCAATATCAACTGGCGTTGCACTTGAAGATTTAGATGTTTCAGTTTCAATACTGCTTTCAATTGTTTTGATATCAGTATTCAAATTTGCTATTAAGGTTTCGCCGTTTGCAACTCTCACTTTTAAGTCTGCCAATTCTTTTTCAAGGTTTGCTTTTTGAGTTGCAAGCAAGCCGCCTTGACGGTTAATCTCTGCTAGTTTGTTTGATTTATCAGTCTTAAAATTGTTAGACATTTCAGTCTTTCTAGTTTCAATATCTGATTCCTCAAAAGCACGTTGGCAAGTTGGGCAGCAAAAAGAATTTTCTTCAAATGTCAACACCTTTCCATTTTCATTGGTCCATTCATTACGTTTGTTTTGAATGGTAACTTCCAAAGCTTTTAAGTCAGATTCTTTTGCTGTAACTAAACCTTTAACTGTTACCAAGCCATTTGAAGCGGTTTGCAACTCAGCCTTTTTATTTTGAAGATTTGTTTGTAAACCATCCAAAACAGAAGTATCCACTTTTACAGAATTATTAGCTTTCGTTCTAGTTTCAAATTCAATATTTGAAATATCAGATCTTAGACTTGATGCTGATCTTTGTGCCGTTTCATTCGCTTCTAAAATTCTTTCTAAACCTTTTGATTTATCTTGAATACTTTCATCAATTCTTGCAAGCTCCGATTCTTTAGCAGAAAGTAAATTTTTAAGATTTTGAAAATCGTACGCTTGTGGTTTTGTTTTTGAAACCTCATCAATTCGAGTTGGAATCAATTTCAGATCATCTTTTGATTTTTTAACGCTGGCTTTGATTTGCTTTAAATAATCTTCCATCGTTTTACCTTGAGTAAGATTTGCGATCAAGGCTTCATACTCCGGATTCCCAGCTGCGAGTTGTTCGTTTGTAAACTCACCGGCCATTTGTGTAATAATTGTTCTACGGTCCGGCCATTTCATAGAATTAAGCGCAAAAGGATTAGTGATCAGTTTGAAAACAGTTTCGTCCAGTATAGAATAAACCTTCGCTTGAAATTCCTTTTGGTTCATTGGAACCTCATTATAATAGTAAAGAGTTTCATTTCCGGTATATTTTGCAATTTCTTCTCCCTGCTTTTTTACCCACTTTTCTTTGTATATTTTTTTAAGAGTAATATCGTCACCATCTACATTTAAAAAGCCTTCAACCTCATGATCTTGTCTATTAAGCGACGTATCAACAGTGTTTTTAATGCTGAACTCTTTTTTCTCTTCTGCATTTTTACCAAAAAGCAACCATAAAAAAGCATCATATATTGTAGATTTTCCGGTACCATTAGCGCCAAAAACATCAGTATTGTGTTGGAAGTTTACTTTTAACTTTACGATTCCTTTAAAGTTGGTAAGGATCAATCCTTTAATTTCAATTGTTTTCATTTTTATTAGAATTAGATGATATTATTATTTTTTAGAGTTCCTGATGTGTTTTACATCGTGCTTATAAGCTTTGATCACATTCTCATCAATTAAAGAAGGATCCTTCAAGTATTTTTTGTAGAAGTCAAAAAGCTCCTGTTCTCGTTTGGATTTGGTTAATGACATATCGAAACTTTTTTAAATGATCTAATAGTTTCCTCTGTGCATAAGCGCTCAGTTCGTTGGATAACATGACCGCGAGTATTTCGCTTCTCCGGGATTGCCTTGCCTTTTTTATCAATTAGCACTAGAGTGTGCAAACCTGATTCACGAACAGTTTGTACTTTTAAAAACAATCCTACCGGAGTTTTAAAAGTTTGGTTTTTCTTGATTTCCATAACTAACATGTAAAAGGTGGATAATCGTGATTTTGATGATCTTCAAACATTTCATCAAATTGAGGAACTTGAAACTTCCAGGCTAAAGCCAAAATATTTTCAGATTCTATAGGATCGGAGATAGCATCATCAAATGCCTTTTTTAAGCATTCCCCTAAAAGAAATTTTGTTTTATCATTCGACAATGTGGTATTGCAGAATCTTTGTATTAGATTTGTATTCATAATAATTTGTATTAAGGATTCGAGGTCCGTGATTGAATTATTTGCGAAAGCCACTCTGTCAAGTGGCTTTTTTTTATTTCTTTAAATGCTCAGGCTTTTTAACCCGTTTACCACTTCCGATTAATTCTTTGTATTTATTAACTTTCTGTGATCTTGTTTCTTTAGGTTCTGGCTTAGGAGGCTTGCTCTCACTTGCTAGCCCCCCGGCCATTCCCAGGCTATTGAAAATTTCATTCGCCTTTTCTAAATGTCCCCGCAGACATTTGTATGTTTCCAGAGGTATTGTTATCGTTTTTAGTGCCATCTGTTTATCTTTTTAGAAATCCAATAAATGATGTTAATAAAGCCTAGAAGAACAATTAAGGCTGCGAAAAACAGAATAAAGTCCTCGATTGATACTAACTTAGACATCGGTTAATTCTTCTTTTGGTTTGCCGATATGTTTTGAAATAATATCCAAAACAAAAGGCAAACTGAATTTTGTAGATTTTCGAACTGCAGCTCCATATACAGAATCACGTTCAATATTTAATGCGTTAGCAAGTTTCGCTCGTAATGGAATATCATTCCTGATGATATTATAAATCTCATCTTTAAGCTTTTTCTTTTTTTTGATAATTGTTGCCATATTAAAATGATGTTATATTTTGTTAATCTCCAGAGTATCTACCTGCTCCGTAATAAGCTGCTGCTCCAGTGTTATCTGCAACAAATTGACCTCTCCACGGATATGTTATTGTTTCAATCGTTTGCCAAAGTTTTTTAGCTTCCGCTTTTTTCTTTTGAAAGCTTCTAGTTGAAGGAATTTTATTGTATGCTTTTATCAGTACTTCTCTTTTTGCAAGTTTCCAAGCTTCAATTAAAGCTTGTGAAAATGTCATTTGGAACTTTCTAAATAATTCCCACGCTTTTTTAAATATTGATTTTCTCATGATATAGTATTTTGAAATTGCGCCGTTGTCGCTTCGATGCTACGACTTACTCGCAACGGCTAACCTGTATTCGATTTTTATTTTTCAGCTCATTCTCAAAAAGGTTTTCTTAAACCCACAGAGCTTTTTACTTACATTTTTTCGTATTCAGTATTTCAAAGAACTTTTTTAGTACATTTGCATTCGTCATTTGTACAGAGCAAATATATATCTAATATTAGATATAAATAACTAAAATTAGATATTTTTAATCTAACAATATCTAATTTATAATCATTCTAAATTATAAAATGGATTCAATCGGAGAAAGATTAAGCTTAAAAATGAAAGAAAACGGATTAAACCCTAATAAAATAGCAGTATCAACGGGTATCCACCCAACGACAATAAAAAATTATCTTAACAATATTGGAAATCCTGATAGTCTAAAATTAGATAAAGTTGCAGAAGTATTAGATATCAATTTAAAATGGGTTCTAACCGGTGAAGGTGAGGTTGAACGTAAAAAAGAGCTACTAAAAGATGAAGTCGTAAATCACGTGGCCGAAAATCTGATGTACGTTCCTTTAGTGAATCAGTACGCATATGGCGGCTATCTAAATGGTTTTAACGACCCAACATATATTGAAGAACTTCCGAAAATTCCTTTTTTAGTGGAAAAAGAACATAAAGGTGACTATATCTGCTTTGAAGTAAAAGGTGATAGTATGGATGACGGAACACATGAAAGTTATCTCGAGCGTGACATTCTATTATGCCGAAATGTTAGAAAAGATTTTTGGAAAAGTAAATTACACATAAACAAATGGGATTTTGTAATTGTACACAAAGACAACGGGATTTGTGTAAAGCGAATAATTAAGCATGACGTTGAAAAAGGGATCATCACTTGTCATTCCCTTAACGATTACTACGAAGATTTTGACATGGACCTGAGAGATGTGACAAAGATTTTCAACATCGTAGACATCCAAAGAAAAAGAAATAGAAGATAGTTACGGATTTCCGTACAATATAAAACTCCGGAATAACTAAGTTCGACCAAAAATAACAACCATGAAAAAATTTTACTTAATTACTTTTCTTTTTACTTCATTAATAATTCACAGTCAAGATTGTAAATACAAAAGGAACGAAGTGGATGAATTTACCAAACACAAAGTTCTAGAAACGAAATCTGAATGGCTTGCCGAAAATATTGCCTACACATTAATAAAAATTAATGATGCAAAATTTTTAAGCATAGAATTAGGATCTTTTAAAGTTTTTGCAATAAGCGATGGTGCAAAGTTGATGTTCTTACCAGATAAAGGTGATCCTATTGTCTTGTTATTTCCAAAATACGAAATTTCAAAAACAACTCCTGGCGCAGTAGCTAGTCAATACGTAACTCAAAGTATTAATATTTCGGATGAAATTTATCAAAGATTCTTGGATGAAAAAATAACTAAAGTCAGATTTTATACAACTGATGGATACATTGACAAACCGGTTAAAGAAAAACGAGCAAATAAATTTAGACAACAATTAAAGTGTATTGAATAGATATGAGAAACATTCTACTATTATTCTTGTGTACATTTTTGTATAACTGTCACAATAAATCAAGTCAGCCTATAGACTTATTAAAACTAGAAGCAGAGGGTAAACTGTTAAGCAAATTGAACGATCCTGAATCATACGAATTTGTCAGTTTTACGGTTGACACCAGTGCTCGTGAAAACGCCAACAAGAGACTAAACGACTTGCAACGAATGTTAAAAGAATATCAGCGAGATAGAAAAAATAATGAGTTAAAAATTATGATTACCAAGGAGGAAATAAACGCCACAAACATTCAGCTTTTTCCAAAAGATGAAATTGAATTTGCATATACCTTCAGAGCAAAAAACCAATTTAATGCGACGGTTTTAAATCAAAAAGTTGTTGTAAGTGATAAAACATTTAATTTTTTAAGATTTCAAGAATAGTTCTTAAATATCAAAATGAATAAAACGCAAAACACCGATAAAAGAATTACAAAAATAAAATCATGATCGAAAGAATAGAAGATAAATGCAGAGAAATCATTGATGCAAGATTTGCAGAGGTTGTATATAAGAGAACCGGAAATAAACTTGAGGATCAAACCTCACTTGGATCTTTGTTAGACGCTATTACGAAAAAATCAGTAGATGAATGCTTAAATTATTTAAACTCAGAAAATCCTGAAAAAGCAAATGAATTCGCGAAATCAGGATTTATAAACAGCTATATAAGCGAAAAGCAAAAACAGTTTCTAGGTCTATAATTTTTTTAAAATCTTCTTTATTTTTTTAGTGGATTTTATAAATTTTTTGTTCAGCCTAATTACCTTTTTTACGGTTTTTGCATATTCATTTCCCCATTCCAAAGCTTCATTTGAAATAATGTCTTCTCTCTTAATTTGACCTTCGTTTTCCATAATGATGTGTTTTTATAATAATAGTTAAACAAATGTACTATTTAAAATGGTTCTAAATAAAGAAAATACTATAGATAAAAGAATATTACGCCTAATTGATGTTCTTATATTTCAGAACAAGGTTAATCGTGAAGTAGACTTTTGTAGAGAAATAAATATTCTTCCACAAACAGTTTCAAAAATTAAGAATGGAACAAATCACTTTACAGTAACTCATATAGAAAACATCGTTTATAAATATAATGTCAATGCAAATTGGATTTTTGGCACTGATAAAAAAGTCTTCAATATGTCTGGAAGCATTGAAATTAGCGAAGTTTAGCAGTGAACAAAAAAGTGAACAAAAACGAATATTAACCTATTTTAATTTGTTTGTAAAGTCAATAAATACGGTCATTTATAATTCAGAATTTACATGGTGTAGTTTTCGATTCCCGGCGACTCCACAAAAAGGAAGGTGTCGAACACCTTCCTTTTTTATTTTATTATCAAAAACATTCATTTTTAAATCCTTAAATCACTACAATTCTTATTCTTTTAACAAATATTCTTTTTTAGATTATCGAAAGTATTAAAACCAAAAAAGGAGTTGTTGGGAATCGAACACCTTAACCGGCTATAAACCAATAAGTTAAAAAATAGTTCGACTGAGCAGTAATTTCATTATAAATCATTTAAGTCATTAAAATATTACACCTCATCTTCTGACAAACCAATCGATTATAGCGGCATGCTGCTTCTCTTTCTTTATTTTATCATCAGTCTTTTTTGAAGATTTTCCAGATTTTAATTTCATGATAGTTGGATCAAATCATTATTTAATCAAAGTTTAAAACTGAATTTAAATTGATAGTTAAAGAAAAATCAAAATAAGATTAATACTAAATGAGCTCCACCCAGCTTTTTAAAATATGAAATATCTAAAGTTAATTTCACTTCCCGAAATTAGTTTTATACTATTAAGCACTCTAAAACTCTCATGAAATACATATAAGATACAAATTTATCATTATTAACAGACCGAAAGAACGATATAAACTTTAGAGAAAACATTCAAAAAGGTATAAAGGAGGATTTATATCGAAAAAATATAAATCTTGAGTTGTATGTTTTCTTTTACTACAAACTTCTCTTTCATACTAAAGAAAAATCACTTTCTCAAGTAGATTTTCGCAAAGAAGAAATCGATCTTCTCGAATACCATATAAGATCAATGGCTACACCTTTTGGAGTAATCGAGTTAGAAAAGCAATTGGCAAAGCTTTTAAAGTAATTAAGTTAAAAAAGCATATTTTTATTTGTTTGATTTTTGTACTTTTATATTTGTATGAAAGCAACAAGAGAATTTGCCAACCCTGCATTAAAATCGGTTCTGAAGCAAAGAGGATTCAAAGTGACCTGGAATAAAGTTACAAAAACCGGTACTTCAGCTTTCGGGCGTCGTCATTTCTATCTAATACTTCTTAGCATAGGAAACAGCAAAATACATTACGACGATCAGACTATTCATCTTAACGGAGTGTATCTTTTTTTTGCTAATTCTCGTATACCTTATGCCACTGAGATAATTTCTGAAAAGCAGACAGGATATTCCTGTGTATTTACAGAAGAATTTATTAAACCTTTGGAAAGGCTGGAAAACCTCCAGCATTCGCCTCTATTTCAACTCAACTCAAACCCAGCTTTTAAACTTAACAAAGAACAACAGAATAAGATCACAGATATTTTTAATACTATGATTACAAGCGACAAAACAAATTATCTCTACAAGGATGATTTAATGCGTACTTACATTGAACTGATCATTCACGACGCATTACAAATGCGTCCTGCAGAAAATTTTATACAATCCAGCAGTGCTTCATTACGAATCGTTAATCATTTTATGGATCAGTTGGAACGTCAGTTTCCAATAGAAAACCTCAGCGAACCTTTAAAATTCAAAAGCGCACAAGATTTTGCGGGCTTACTTTCTATTCATGTAAATTATCTTAACCGTGCTGTTAAAGAAGTTACAGGAAAATCAACAACAACAATAATTGCAGAGCGTATTACTGCCGAAGCAACAACATTATTGCGCTACACCGATTGGAGTATCTCTGAGATTGCGCACATTTTAGGATTCGAATATCCCAACTATTTCAGTAGTTTTTTTAAAAAAATTACTGGCAATATTCCTAAATTTTATCGGGACCCTTAGGTTTGAATTTTATACTTCTTGGTTTGAATCGTTTATATTTTCAGGATTATTCTTTCATAGCTTTGTAATATTAAATTAGCTAATAACATAATAATTATATAAATATGAATACTATAGCTGAAAAAATGATTTTCAAACCAGCATTTGAATACATTGACAACGGAATTGAACACGGAGTATTAAGTCCATTTGAAACCAAAGAAATCATTTTGAAAAAAGGAGAACAAATAGCTCCTGGCTTTAAAGCTCTTGGTTGCGATATTCGTTTCCTGAAAGATGTTCCTGTAAAAATGCGTGATGGGATCACAATATACACAGATGTTTATCTGCCTGTAACGGAAGAAAAAGTCCCTACTTTAATTGCATGGAGTCCTTACGGAAAAAGTGCAGGAACTGCTCCACGTTATGTTGGTTTGTTTAATATGCTTGGAATGGGAAATGCGTGGGGTTCAGGTTTAACAAAATTTGAAGCGCCAGATCCAGCTTACTGGGTAGAGCACGGCTACGCAGTTTGTAACCCGGACGCACGTGGTATTGCACATAGCGAAGGTGATATTACCATGATTGGTTCGCAAGAAGCAGAAGATTGTTACGACCTTATAGAATGGTTGGCAGCACAAGACTGGTCGAACAAGAAAACAGCATTATCCGGAACTTCTTATTTAGCTTTTTCACAATGGTTTATCGCTGCAGGTCAGCCACCACATCTTACTTGTATAAACCCTGTTGAAGGTTTACAGGATGCGTATCGCGATTTGGCATATATTGGCGGAATTCCCGATCCAAATTTCCTTCACCGTTTGCAGGTAAATCATGTAAGTGCTACCGGTGCAAAACGAGAAGATATGGTTGCAGAGTTAGAAGCTTATCCACTGGCAAATTGCGATTTGTGGGAAGACAAAGTAGCCGATGTTTCTAAAATTACGGTTCCTGCCTATATTGTGGCAAGTTATTCTAATACATTACATACAATGGGAACTTTCCGTTCCTGGCGTTCTATAGGTTCTAAAGAAAAATGGATGCGTATTCACGATACTCAGGAGTGGCCGGATTATTATGCTAAAGAATCTACCGAGGAACTTCGTAAATTCTTTGATTATTATTTGCTTGGGAAACAAAACGGATGGGAAAGAACGCCAACCGTACAATATTCAATTTTGGATTTTCATGGCGGTAATCGTACCGGACTTACTTCGGAAACTTTTCCACCAAAAGAATCAGAATTGCAACGATATTATTTGAATGGAAAAACACGAACGCTACAATTGACTGCAGATGAAAATGAAACAGCACTGCGTTATTTCCCTGAAGCTATGCCAGCTCGTGTATCGTTCCAGACTGTATTTGATAAGGACACTACCTTTATAGGTTATCCAAAAGTGAAACTGTTTATGGAAGCAGAAAATGCAGACGATATGGATATATTTGTTTGGGTACAAAAAATTGACAAATTAGGCAATGTATTAAGCGAATTTGTAGTACCAAACCGCAACGCTGCTTTACAGGATTTTACACAAGACGGAGCTTCTGCATTGCGTTACAAAGGCGCGAGTGGTCGTTTACGCGCATCACACAGGCATTTAGATCCAAAACTCTCTACTGATGAAGTACCTGCGTATAGTTTTGACAGGGTAGAAAAGCTTTCGCCAAAAGAAATCGTAGAATTAGATATTGTCCTTAGTCCACTTGGTTTGATTTACTATGCAGGCGAAACACTGCGAGTAATGATAAGCAGCAAGGATGAAATTGGTTCTGTGATGCCGGGAACTCCAGGCTGTACACCAAACAACAAAGGAATTCATGTTCTGCATACTGGAGGTAAATATGCAAGTTATTTGCAAATGCCATTAATGAAATAGAATACCAAAAAAACAACTCCTTTTCAAAGAAAGGAGTTGTTTTTTAATTTTCCAAATACCCAATTATGACCATTACATTACATTACATTCTACATTACCTTCATACTGATATGAAAGCCCTGCGGGACCAGCCAATTCCTCACATTATGTATTTTAAAGATCAGACAAAGGCTGGGCAAATTTTACTTTCAGTAATTAATGCCAGTACTCGCAACTTACAGGAAGATCGTAAAAAAATATCCTTTTAAACTAACCATCCATTTTTAGAATTCTGAGGTCTTATTTTATAAGGAACGCAGAGTATTAACTGTTTTATATCCCGTGTCGATATAAATTTACATTTGTTAGTAAAATTGAATTGTTTATAATATCTGCTCTCTGATTTGACTATTGTCATTACAGCACATATAAAAATAAACTACTGAAAAAAATTAGGGTGTTATACTCCAGCTTTGTATTATAATCATAACTCAGACAATTAAGTGAATTCTCATGCAATGCCTCTTTGTTATCTACTATCTATAACCACCCAAAAATAACCACAATGAAAAAACACAATTTCTTATTACTACTCCAGTTTTTGCTGGTCTGCTTTTTTAACCAAACTACGAAAGCACAATCTATAACAATAAAGGCTAAGATTCCCATATATATAAGTCCTGGCGAATCAGCACCAGTTCGTCGTGCTGCAGAAGATTTACAACGTGACCTTAATACAGTTCTAAGTCAACCATCGGCTTTTGTTACGAAACTACCACAAAAAGGCCCTGTTATCGTAATTGCCACTGGGGATCATTACAAAAAAGACAACCGATTAGTAAAGGGCTGGGAAGCGCACCAAATTTATACAGATAAAGAACGTATCATACTAAACGGTGCTGATATGCGAGGAACTATTTATGCCATTTATAGTTTTAGCGAACTGATATTGGGCGTTAAACCACTTTGGTTCTGGGCATCTGAACCACCTATTCATAAGGACCAAATAACAATGGCTGCCAATTATAAAAAGGTCTTTAATTCACCAGATATTAAATATAGAGCATGGCTGCCCAATGATACTGACTTCCTGACTCCCTGGCAAAAACTATCAGACAGCAACTATCAAGCTTTGTTCGAAGCGATGCTGCGTCTTAAACTTAATACGCTTGAAGGTGTAATTACAGGAAAAGAAAGTTTCATTCCTCCCTATAGTCCTGGAAAGGATGCCACAACTGGTCAACAGCGTGGTTTAATAACAACAGGTCATCATCTTAATATTTTTGGATCAACCTATGCTTTTTGGGAAGATTATTGGAAAGAAGTTAGACATCTGCCTGCTCCCGAATTGACAATTGCGAACCGTCAGGCTTTAAAGGAGTTTTGGGGTTATCATATTGATTTGGCAAAACGAAATAACTTAGAAGTTGTTTGGCTGGTTGGTTTTAGAGGAAATCATGATATTCCATTTTGGGAATTTTTTCCAGATGCGCCAAAAGATGACAAAAGCCGAGCAAAAGTTATTGAAGAAATGGTGCAGATGCAAATCGACCTTCTTAAAGAAAAAACTGGAGATCCGCATCCGCCAATGCGATTAACGCTTTATAACGAGATGTCGAATCTTACAGCTGCCGGACTTTTTCATATTCCTGATGAGTCATCATTAATCATAAATTTCGTAGCGGCACGTCGAGATCACTTCCCAGCATTAGATATACTCAATTACACTTTTTCAGGAAAACCTGTCGGTTATTATCTTAATTTTCAGTTTACATCAACAGGTTCGCATTTAGCACAGGCAGAAGGTCCGAGAAAAATGGAACAAAACTATCGTATAGTTGATAGCCTTAGTGGTCATAAATTACTATTTTCTGTAGTAAATGCCGGAAATATTCGAGAACATCTTGTAGAGTTATCGGCCAATGCAGATATGATGTGGAATTTTAAACCTTTTAATTCTACTTCATTTCTTTCTACATTCAGCAATAATTACTATGGTTCTCAATATGGAGCCGAAATTTCTCAATTGTATCAGGATTTTTTCAATTCTTATTGGCAGCAAAAAAAAGGTGACCTGCCAGGATTCGAACGACAATATCTATTTCAGGATTTGAGGTATGCTCGTGCAATCGAAATGTTACTCAACGATCTTGAAAAAGATAAATACTCAACAAACCCGCTTGACAATCATCCGCTGGATGATCCAAGTAAAGGAAGTGTCGGTTATTTTCGAGTAATTCCTGCCGATAATGATGCAGAAAATCAGCTGGAAGCTATGGCTAAAGGAACTGCCTCAAGTATAGCAAAGTTGGAAAAGATTACAACTAAATCAGATCAGATTTATAACAAACTTAAAAGCGGAAAAGTCTTTTTTGATGATAACTTAAGAGGACAAGCTTATCTTATGCTGCATTTAAATCGTTCGCTAAATTATTTGATACAGGCTTATGAAAGTAAGGAAAACAAGGAGAAAAAGCGAGAATTTATCAAGCAAACCTTAAACGAAATTCATCTGGCACAAGAACGTTTAAATACATCTAATCATGCGCCATTTACCGACTGGTATACTAACGACGCTAAATTTGGAATGAATTTGCTCGAAAAGCGTCTTTCGGATCTATATAACGAGCTTTTGAAATAAGTTCAGGTGGTAAAACATTACTATTTCTTTTTACATTTTAAAACAAAAAATCCACTCTGATTGAGTGGATTTTTTTTAAAGTTTATATTTTAGTATCTCAAGTCTTAGAATATTCTTTTTGTGGAGAATGAAAGAGCAAAAACAACATCATATTATAATTATCTTTCAATTTTTCTTTCAAAATTTTAAAAGCTTTACTAATCTGTGCTTCAACAGTTTTAATGGATATTTCTAAATGTTCTGCAATCTCAATATTGGTTAGTCCCTCCTTTTTACTTAGGATAAAAACTTTCTGGCACTTTGGAGGTAAATTTTGTATTTCTTTATTGATGATAGCCAACATACGTTCTATAGAACTTTCGTCTGTGGTTTCAACAACTTGTTGCAAAGAGTCTACATATTTCTGCTGTAATAGCATCATCGCCTTATTTTGCTGGTAAGTATTGATGAATTCATTATAAACGGATTTATATAAAAAACTTTGAATAGAAAATTCAGCATTAAGTTTGATTCTGTTTTTCCATGTTTTTAAAAATACATTCTGAACAATATCCTGGGCCATCGAATGATCGTTAACCAATGTTAGTGCATATGCGTTCAATTTTCTATGAAATTTATTCAATAGAAACTTATAAGCTTTCTCATCCCCATTTTTGAGGCTTTCCATTAAAATTATATTATCCTCGAAATCCATAAAAAGTATTTATTCGGCAAAATAAAGAAAAAAAATATACGAATATGAAAAATATTTTAATAAAAAATTAGGGTATTGTAATTCTGTCTTGTAATACATAAAAAAGCACCCCAGAAAATGGCTCCTAAAGAAATAGAAATTATAATCGTTAAATATTTTTCACAGTCCGCAAACATGGACGATTTGGATATATTAAACAAATGGATAGAAGATCCGGAAAATCAATTGATATTTCAGGAATATGTTAAAACGCACTTTGCTATAACTTTAGCCATGAATGAGCCCGATATTAAAACTGTGAGAAAAGCGCTTCTTAAGGAAATCAGAAGAGAAAAGAAAAAATCGAAAAAATACAATCTTCGCTCTTTCATGAAGTATGCTGCAATCGCAATCTTGTTTTTAGGAATAGGTGCTGTATTGCAAAAAAACATCTTTGATAACAATACAAAAGAAATAATTGTCCCTAAAAAAGATGAAATTACGCTGAAACTGGGAAATGGAAATATTAAAGTTATTGCTGCTGACGGAACTTCGAAAGTTTATGACGCAAATGGAAAAGTAGTTGGCGAGCAAAAAGGTAAAGAACTAGTTTACGCAAATGATCCAAATGCGACCAAATTAGTATACAACACATTAAGTATCCCAAATGGAAAGCGTTTTAATATTACGCTTTCAGATGGGACCGTGGTATATTTGAATGCAGGAAGTTCTATGACTTATCCGGTGCAGTTTATAAAAGATAAAACCCGCAAAATCTTCCTTACAGGAGAAGCTTTCTTTGAAGTTGCTCACGATAAAAAACATGCATTTATAGTAAATGCAAACAAACTAGATGTACAGGTTTATGGTACTAAATTCAATGTCAGCAATTATCAGGAAGATGACGCTACTGATGTCGTCCTTCTTGAAGGTTCTGTAAGCATGACAGAATCGGGATTAACCGGAAAAAGTAAAAAGGAAGTTTTCCTGTCTCCAGGTTATAAAGGAACTTTCACCAAAGGTGATAAAACAATATCCAACGAAAAGGTCAACACATCTTTATATACATCCTGGATGAGCGGAAATCTTGTTTTTAGACAGGAATCTTTTGAAAATATAATTAAAAAACTAGAACGCCACTACAATGTCATTATCATCAATAATAATAAAAACCTGGCACATGAAACTTTTAATGCCACTATAGAAACTGACCACGAAAGTATAGTACAAGTATTCAATTACTTTAAAAAGGTGTATCAGATTGATTATAGCGTAGTAGAAAATAAAATAATAATCCACTAAAAATTAAAACAATGCCTATGAATTAGAGTTCCACGCAAAAACTTAGTACTAACTATCACTTATTACCTCTCCAAATCATCTGGATAAAAAAAATCGGAAAATGCGCTAACATTTCCCGACTTAGGTAAAGTGATCAAACCGCAAAAGATTAATCACTAATTAACATTCCAAAATTATGAAAAAACCACCAAAGTCCAATGGATTATTTCCTGCGTGCTTAAAATTTGATTTAAAAATGAAGTTATCACTATTATTTTTTGTCACCGCAAGTTTTGTTATGCAAGCCAGCGTATCATATTCTCAAAAAACCAAAATCTCCTTAAATAAAGAAAGTGTTACTGTAAAAGAAGTTATCGATGAAATCGAGACTACTACAGAATTCAAATTCCTATTTAACACAAAGGCCGTAGATTTAAACAGAAGGGTTTCCCTGAACGTTAAAAAAGTACCTGTTAATGTTATTCTGGACATGCTTTTTAAAGGAACAGACACTTCATATGAAATTGACGACCGAAAAATACTACTGACCAAAACCAAAGCAAGTAAAGTAATTATGACCGAGGCACCAAGTCTTCTCGATCTGGCGCCTAAGCCAATAAAAGGTGTAATTACAGATTCTAAAGGACAGCCATTACCAAGTGCCAATGTTGTTGAAAAAGGAACTAAAAATGGAGTTACAACCGATTTTGATGGAAAATTTGCCCTTACAGTTTCAGATGAAAACGCTATACTAGTAATTTCATTCATTGGTTTTGACTCTAAGGAAGTTGCTCTTAAAGGACAAAGTCTTATCAATGTAACCCTGACAGAAAGTGCAGCAGGCCTAAATGAAGTTGTAGTTGTGGGATACGGGACTCAAAAGAAACGTGATATAACAGGGTCTGTATCTTCTATTAATAAAAATGCTATAAAAGATTTAGTACTTACCTCTACAGAACAGGCTTTAAAAGGACAAGCTGCGGGAGTACAAATGACACAGTCTTCATCCGCTCCCGGTGGAGGTGCATCGGTAAGAATTCGTGGAGGAAACTCCATTAGTGCAGGAAACGAACCCTTGTATGTAATTGATGGTTTTCCTATATACAATGACAGCAGTAACTCTACAGGAGTTTTAGGGAACGGGCAGCCTACGAACGTATTAGCTTCGATTAACCCTAGTGATATTGAATCAATGGAAATTTTAAAGGATGCGTCTGCTACTGCTATTTACGGTGCCAGAGGTGCCAATGGTGTAATTATTATTACTACTAAACGTGGTAAATCAGGACAAGCAAACGTTTCTTTTGAAACTTATTATGGATTTCAGCAACTTAGTAAAAAAATAGACTTAGTAAATGCATATGATTTCGCCAAAAATGCTAATGTTGATAATATTCAAAGAGTACGTCCTATTATTTACCCAGATCCGGAAATTTATAACCCGGCAGTTTATGGTCAGGGAACGGACTGGCAGGACGAAGCTTTTAGGATAGCTCCAACACAAAACTATCAGTTAGGTTTTACAGGTGGAAATGATCAGACAAAATATGCTATTTCAGGTAATTATTTTACACAGGATGGTATACTTCGCGGATCAGATTTTACACGTGGATCTATCAGAGTAAACCTGGATCAAAACTTAAGTTCTAAATTTAAACTTGGACTAAGTTTTACGGCATCAAGAACAGCAAACAATCAGGCAAAAACCGATACGGATTTGGATGCCAACAATATAGGCGCTGTAACCTCTATTCTTTACGCTCCGCCAACTGCCCCAGTTTATGCTGCTGATGGAAGCTACAATAGATTTATTGGACCAGATGGAAGCTTTTATGGAAATCCTGTTGCATCATTGTTAGAAATTAAAAATTTATCAAGAACTGACCGTGTAATGGGTAATTTATTTCTTGATTATAAAATAACAAAAGATTTATTGTTTAAAGTAAGTTTTGGAGGTGACCAGATTAATGTTAAAGATGATTATTATCTTCCTGCATTTATTCAAAATACCGGACAAAATGCAAGAGCAAGAATTGGAGTTAACCAAAGTTTCAGCTGGTTAAATGAAAATACATTAACCTATACTAAAACATTTGCCGAAAAACATAATTTCACTGCATTAGGAGGTTTTACCCGCCAGAAATTTACTTCCGAAAATGTAACTACAGGTGCAGATCGATTTGTTAATGATATTTTAGAAGATGGCAGCTTAGGTAGCGGGGCAATAGTTGTTCCGCCAACATCTAATATTAACGAATGGGCACTTGAATCTTATATTGCAAGAATTAATTACGGTTATAATGACAAATACTTATTAACACTTACAGGGCGTGCGGATGGATCATCACGTTTTGGTGAAAGTAATAAATTCTCTTTCTTCCCTTCAGGATCACTTGCATGGAGAGTATCTCAGGAAGAATTTATGAAGTCAACAGAGAAGGTTATTTCAAATCTTAAACTTAGGGTAAGTTACGGACAAACCGGTAATACAGAAATCCCTACGTACAGAAGTCTTGCAGCCTTAGGAGGTATTTCTAATTATCCTATTGG
The DNA here is from genome assembly GCF_020905295.1 of Flavobacterium piscisymbiosum. Taxonomy (NCBI): domain Bacteria; kingdom Pseudomonadati; phylum Bacteroidota; class Flavobacteriia; order Flavobacteriales; family Flavobacteriaceae; genus Flavobacterium; species Flavobacterium piscisymbiosum. Next base: position 6,017,458 of record NZ_JAJJMM010000001.1, read on the forward strand.
AGGTGTTATAACAAGCGGAGTAGCTTCTACACGTGTGGCTAATCCTAACTTGAAATGGGAGACTACATCACAATTTGATGCTGGTATGGATTTGAGTTTATTTTCAAACCGAATTAACATTGTTGCAGATTACTATGACAAACGTACAGAAGACTTACTTCTTGATGTCCAGATTCCCGGAACTTCAGGATATCAGACTTCCCTTCAAAATGTTGGAAGTGTGAGAAACCACGGTATCGAATTGGCTTTAAATACAGTAAATTTCGATAGTGACTTTAAATGGAAAACATCATTTAATATCACTTTCAATAAAAATGAAGTTACAGATTTGGGCGGTGATTATGAAAGACCAGCGGGAGGTGGAAGTGCCAGTAAAGCAATTGCAAATACAGGAATTTTAAGAGTTGGAGAACCGGTTGGTTTATTCTACGGTTATGTAACGGATGGTTTATTTCAAACTCCGGCCGAAGTAACTGCAGGAATAGCTTCAGGACAGGCAGGCGTACAACTGGGAGACAGACGTTACAAAGATGTGAATGGCGATGGAAAATTAGACGCTAATGACCGTACCATTTTAGGTTACGCGCAGCCAGATTTCTTTTATGGTATGACCAATACATTCAGCTACAAAAATTTCGATTTAAATGTTTTAATTAACGGTGTTCAGGGCAACGACGTATTAAATTTAAACGTTAATGCAGAAACCGATATTAATGCTCCAGGTTCGAATAACAGATGGACGCCAACAAATACTAATACTGACGTTCCAAGAACTACCAAGGAAACACGTTTGACCAACAAACAAGTAGAAGACGGATCTTACCTGCGCATACAAAATATATCGTTTGGGTATGAAATGCCAAAGATTGTTTTCAAAAATACTTTTGTACAGTCTGTCAGATTATACGTGAGTTTACAAAACTATTTTACGTTTACCAATTACAAAGGATACAATCCGGATGTAAATTCATTTGGACAGGATAATCTTAGTATTGGTGTTGATCGTGGGGGTTACCCGGCAGCCAAAACATTCCTAATGGGACTTAATGTAAAACTTTAATCAAAAAAACATGAAATCTAATAATTTTCTTATTGTTGCAGCTTTATCTATTTTGATTACTGGATTTAGCAGTTGTCAAAATGATTTTCTGGATGAAGATCCACAATCTTTTTTATCACCAACAAACTTTTATAAAACCGACGCTGATGCATATGCTGCGTTAGTATCTGTTTACAATGGCTTAAGACCTATATACAGCCAGGATATGACCTTTGTAGGAGATTTAGCAGGCGAACAAACTAATCCCGGAACAGGTTCAAATACTGACCGAAGTGATATTGATAATTTTACTGTTCAATCTTCTAATCTTGTTTTAACAAACAACTGGAATAACAACTATGTTGTAATCAATAGAGCCAATACAGTTATAGAACGTGTTCCTGCTATTGAAATGCCTGCTGCTAATAAAGAACTTTATATAGATGAGGCACATTTTTTACGTGCATTAGCTTATTTTAATCTTGTTAGAGAGTTTGGCGGAGTTCCAATAAGTTTAACGGAAACCAAAGAACTGGCAGGCCTTGATATAGCACGTTCATCTGTAGACGAAGTTTATGCTGTGATTATAGATGATTTAAAACTAGCCGAAGCAAAATTGCTACCAGTACAGTCTACAACTGGAGTTGGAAGAGCTACTAAAGGTGCGGCTTCTTCCCTGCTTGCTTATGTTTATTTAACAAAGAAAGACTGGACTAATGCTGCTGCAAAAGCACAAGAAGTAATTAACAATAAAGCTGCTTACGGCTACGGTTTATATCCTACACCGGCAGATGTCTGGAAAATAGCCAACGAAAATAAATTGGAACATATATTCTCAATTCAATTTCAGTCTGGTCCGGAAGGTTACGGAAGTGCCTATTCGCAATTCTATCTTTCAAGAACAGCAAATGTTATTCAGAATAATGGTATATCAGGATTTGCTATTAATCTAGTTGAAGATAAATTCTGGAGATCTTTTGTTGCCGCAGATACGCGCCGTGATGCTTCAATCTTATCCAGTTTTACTGATCCTAAAACGAGCAAATATTACGAGTATCCAACAAAAGGTTTAGCGGAATTAAGTATTTTCAAATACTTTGATGCACAGGCATATGCACGAAGCAACAACAATAACAACTACCCTATCTTACGCTATGCAGATGTATTGTTGATAAAAGCAGAAGCTTTGAATGAACTAAACGGACCAACTACGGATGCATACGAAGCTATTAATGCGATTCGTAAAAGAGCCGGAGCTGGTATGATGGAACTTTCGGGTTTGACAAAAGAACAATTCAGAGCAGCAATACTTCAGGAAAGAAGTTGGGAATTTTGTTTTGAAAGCAAAAGATATTTTGACTTGATTCGTACGGAGCAATTGATCCCTATTATGACCGCTGCAGGTAAAAATCCTCAGCCAAGAAATTTATTATTTCCAATTCCACAAAGAGAAATCGACTTAAATAGTAAAATCGATCCGTCAGATCAAAATCCTGGATATTAACTAAATAATCTTTCTCCCATGCTCAAACGTGGGAGAAAAATTCAAGTTATTTATTAAGAATGTCATGCTTCAATAGAGGCGGACGAATTCCCTATGAATTTAAAAGTTTTATTACAGGCTCTAATTGGCGCAGGCTAAAGGACAGCCTAAATTCAATATAATATTTTAGAGTTGGTTTAATTTTAGTTTTTTGAAAGAAGCGGGATGGGAATCCTCCTTCCTGTTCCGTTTTTCTTTTTTAACAGCCTACTCCATTTTTTATATTGAATTCAATCAAAAAGTAATACTATAAAAATAAACAGATGAATCATTTTCTTTCTTCAGTTATACTTCTAATGCTTACTGCAAATATTTTTTCGCAAAGCAAAAGTTCACTGGTTCCAAATGAACCATCAAAAGCACCTGATTACTTCTGTACCTGGAACATACAGGGATATTCATGCAGCTACAATACCAATGCAGAAATTAGACAAGCAATGACTGAAAAAAATATGCTTGGCGAAGGGACTTATCTAAACTGGGTTAATTTTTTTCCAAAAATTCGTGAAGATCTCATTTTTGTTATGGATGATTCTTGGGATATTCCGCTTTCAGAAACCAGCAAAGACGGACCGTCATTTGGTCTTACGGAATTAAATCAGGAGCGTTTTCCTTCTTACACCGGAAATCCGGCAGAAAGATTAACCAAACTGGTAAATGCCGTAAAAGCAAAAGGATGGAAAGGTCTTGGCGGATGGATTTGTGCTCAGGAAGCTCCAATTGCAGGAAACGTAAATTCAGAAACATATTGGACAGAACGCATAAAAGCAGCTAATGAATCAGGATTTGCATATTGGAAAGTAGATTGGGGAAAACAATCCCGAAACTTAGAATGGAGAAAAACCATGACTAAATTAGGTCGTACTTATGCGCCAAATTTAGTAATTGAACATGCCTTTAATGGATATACAATTGAAGTAAGCGATACCTACAGAACTTACGATGTCGAGAATGTTACTGCGCAGCCAGTTACCATTCAAAGAATTGCCAATTTATTACACTATCAACCACAAGGCGACGCAAAAAGTATTATCAATTGCGAAGACGAACCTTATATCGCGGCAGGTTTGGGTTGCGCTATTGGGATAATGCGATATCCGTTCCCAGACAAACTTCCTAATAATACCAATGACTACGCATTTCCTCCTATTGGAAGAAATATGAAATACAGAATGGATGAAATAACAAGAGGCATAAGATGGCACCGCATTGCCGAACCTTTTGGAGTGGGATCAGAAAATTATAGTATCGATAAAAATGTTCTAAAGGATTACTGGGTTTTAGGAGAAAGAGAAACCTGGAATAAAAAACACAAACCAGGCGATACTTTAAGAGAAAATGCGCCGGCAAGAGTAAGCCGTGGATTGCCATTGGCAAAAGTTTTAAATCCAAGTCCAGATCAGCCTTTTGTATTATCATCAATGTATCCAAATGGAGCTGTTGCTGTCGTTACTATTGGCCGAGGTATTAATCGGGAATACATTACGAAGCGCATTAAAGTGGAGCAGGAAATTGAAAATATCGATAACCCTATCGGGATTTTTGGAGATTATGAGTCGCTAACATTCCTTCTTCCAACAAAAATAAGAGGATCAGATTATGAAGTTTTAGGCCAGGATTTGGCTGGAGATATTTCTTCAGATATTACAAAAGATATTGTTTTTAAGGATAATAAAATAATTATCTCAGGAGATTTAATTCGAAAAATCGGGCTTTCAGCAGCATCAAAAAATGACATTTCTGATCCTGGATTGGTTTTAAAATTTAATAAAAAAATAAAGTAAACATTCTAACACATAGAAACATAGAATTTATATGTAAAGATAGCATACAAAAAGAAACACATTTCTTTCACATAGCAAAACTCTGTGTCTTTAAATAAGTGAAACGCCTTTTTTAAAATACAAATTTATCCCGAAGCTTCGGGACTATGTGTTAAAACAAATCCACTAAAAGGGTTGAATAAACATAATAATCATGAAAAAAATATTTTCTTTTTTACTATTCCTTTGCTTTCTAAGTCAAATAATAGCGCAAAAACCTGTTATTGAACTTGGAACAGCCGACTGGGGGAAAGGAATTAAGAAATTATATATTCCTGAAAAATTGGTTGCCGAAAATAATTTTATAAAAAATACTCCACAAAATTTTGATACTCCGCCAACTTTCGATCAAATAAAAGAAAAGCTTCCGCAACCATTTTGGAAAACAAAAAACGATGCGATTCTTTGTTACTGGAAAGCTTGGAAAATTGCCTTTTCTAATCTTCATAAAGTTAGTCCTGAAAACGGATTTATTTCTCCTTATATCGATGCTGCTTTCAATGGAAATATTTTTATGTGGGATACTTCTTTTATGACATTATTTGGGCGTTATGGTTCGAGAGCATTTAATTTTCAGGGTTCTTTGGATAATTTTTACAGCAAGCAAAAACCGGACGGATTTATATGCCGTCAGATTTATGGTTCGAACGGTGAAGATTGTTTCGAACATTACGATCCTTCGAGCACAGGACCTAATATTTTGCCTTGGTCTGAATGGGAATATTACACCAATTTTAATGACAAAACCAGACTTGCCAAAGTATTTCCTGCCCTTCTCGCCTATTACAATTGGTTTAACCTCAACCGTTCGTGGAAAGACGGCACTTATTATTCGACTGGCTGGGGCTGCGGAATGGACAATCAACCACGTTTACAAAGTGAATATAGTGTAAGATGGAGCAACGGTCAAATGTCCTGGATTGATACCACTTTGCAGGAAATTTTTGCCGCTCGATTTTTAATAAAAATGGCTGTTGAACTTGATAGAGAAAATGACGTAAAAAAATTGAAAGAAGAAGTTGAATATCTGACCAAATTCGTAAACGAAAAAATGTGGAATGAAAAATTGAATTTCTATACCGATGCTTTCAAAGATGGATCGTTATCTAATTTACAATCAATCGGCTCTTATTGGGCATTGCTTGCAGATGTAGTTCCCGAAAATCGAATAAATCAATTTATTAGCCCACTTTCTGATACCAAAAAATTCAATCGTCCGCATGGTGTTCCTACTTTATCTGCTGATAGTCCAGATTATAATGCCGAAGGCGGTTACTGGCGAGGATCTGTCTGGGCACCAACTTCTTATATGGTTTTAAGAGGACTTACCCAAATACATCAGGATAGTCTTGCACATGAAATCGCAACGAATCATTTTGACAATGTACTAAAAGTTTACACCCAAACTGGCACTTTCTTCGAAAACTATTCCCCGGAAAAAGTTCAGGGAAATGATCGGAAAAATTTTGTTGGCTGGACAGGATTGACTCCTATTGCGGTTTTGTTCGAATATATTTTTGGAATCAGAGCTGATGTACCCAATAATAAGATTGTTTGGGATGTCACTTTAAAGGATGAGTTTGGAGTAAAACAATATCCTTTTGGAACAGATGATACTATTGATTTTTATTGCAAATCCAGAAAAGATACTAAAAGAATGCCTCAAATAAGTGTGAAATCTAGTACGGATTTTACACTCACATTGCTTTGGGCAGGAGGGAAAAAAGATATTCTTATAAAAGGAAAAAAAATATAAAACTGTAGTACATAGAACAGTTCAAAACATAAAAATACTAATGAAAAAAAATCTAATTATATTATTCTCTATCCTGTTTTATAGCATTGGAACAAATGCAAAAACACCCGTTGCTGCAGACCGTTGGCTGGAAATTGATCTTTACTGGTTTGAACACAAAGACATGGAGAAATCTGCCAATGAATTTTGGCAACGCTACGAACCTCTTATGCAGGGAATCGACGGCTGGAAAGGTGTTATCATCAATGTTGGTTGGATTACGGATTACTTATATGAATGGCAGGGAGATATTAATCAGGAAATAAAACTGCCTAAAAACATGAAAACCTGGGGTTCGATCAAAGACCAGGGACAATTGGCAGGAACAACTCCGCAGCGTATGGATTTATGGAAAGATCGCTTTGAAAAGGCAGATAAACCTCAATCTATCAATTACGAAAAATGGACGTATGCCGATTTGAAAAAATTAGTAAACATACTTAAAAAAACAGCCCAAAATAAATACAATTTAAAAGATATTAAAGTGGGTACGTTTATTACCGGAGGTCAAAGCTCTTATGACGGCGATAAATCATCATTTTCATTAAGACATGCCAATTCTTATAGAAATGGGAAACCAAATATGGTTGCTAAATTAGCTGCTGAATCCCACAAATATGGTGCTTTTCCAGAAGGAATTCCAGAAGGAACACCTTTGACAGAATTCTTCGGAAAACAATGGGGAAGTTTATCAAAAGCACTTAACCTTGATGTTATTATTTTAAGAGACGGCTTTTTAGGTACAGGATTGTATTCGAGAAGAAAAGGTCCGTATGGCGAAACCGCTCCAAAAGATCCGAAACTGGTCGCAGAATGGAGCAAAGCCACAGCTGATTTAGTGAAACAAACTAAGATATCAAATCCAAAAGCATTGGTAATTGGCTATTCAAATGCAGCAAGCGCCATTGGCGGATGGCGCGCGAATTGTTTTGATTTGGAAACCATTGCAAAAGAAGGCTATTTGGATGGCTGGATTGACCAATCCTGGGCGGGATCGTGGAATGAAGTTGGGCAGCGTCCTGTCATGAATTATGTTCCCGAAGTTCGTTTTTGGAGTTCCCCATTATTGGGCTACAGCTATATGCTCGGTTATATGCTTTCTCATTCTGCCATGCTTGCCGATACAAAAGTGCACCATTATTTCCTAACCGAAACTTTCGATGCTTGGGAAACCTGGGATATTATTCACAATGCCAGAGAAAGACTGCGTTGGGGGATCTGGGCGTATTCTCATGCTGCTCTAAAAACTCCAAACGGACTAAAAATGCCTCACGGAAGCTATATTTCATGGGGTAACAGAGGAAAAATGTTGTTACCAGAAGAAGATGTAAAATTCCTTGCCCAAACTACCAATGAGGCTTTCGCCGATGCCGCAGCAACCAAAGAAGTTTTTGGACCAACATTGGTTTACAACCGAAGTGCGATGGAATGGCAATCGAATAACAAGCCAGACGAAAACATTAAAGAATGGATTGACGAACAAGCAGGAACATTAATGAAATGGTCTGTTCCTATTATGTCGGTAACTCGTCTGGAATATCTTCCAAATGTTCAAAGTGATCTGTTCATCTTTCAGACTCCGTCTCATTTAAACTCCTCTGAAAAAGAAAATTTAATTAAAGTCCTAAAATCGGGCAAACCCTCTATGGTTATTGGTAGTCCAGTTGGTGGATTGGATAAAGATATTGCTACAATTTTGGGAGTTTCTTCATCTGATACCATTATAAATAGCACCAAATACATCGGAACAATTAATTATAAAACGGAAGGCATTTATGCTTCTATTCCTAATACATTTCCAATTTTTCAGCCTTTTACACAGAATAAATTTAGCGACGGACTTGAATCTATTTATTCCGTAAGCTTCTCTCCTGCGCTGGGATTGAATCAAAAAGACGGAAAAAATTTGATTTATTGGGATGCTCCTGAGTTTTTCAATAATCTTCCTGGCGGAACAGATAATTACAAAGGTTCTCTGGATCAAATTATGGGAAGTCCGGTGTCTTATGTTTTGACCGCCCGACTTATAAATGAAACGATGAAAAAATCAGGATTTGCTTATGTGGATGAAATCAAACAAGAGCAACCTGTTCAATTATCAATGTGGAAGCTTAATGATGGAAGTTTTAGAATTATGGCCGGAAATCTCGAAGAAGGAATCAATCATACAGCAAATCATACGGTACAAACCACTCTTAATTTGCCATTTATTACCAATAAAGCTGTCGAAGTTTCTGAGCTTTGGAACAGAGCCAATACCATTATCGGAAATAAAAAACTGGAGATCAATTTAACTCAAGCACAAACTAAACTTTTTAAAATAGAAAGGCCATGAGAAAACAAGCTACACTAAATTTCATAATAACGGAGAAGTCTTTTTTTCTAGCATTTGTTGTTTTTCTTTTATCTGGATTCTGCGTTATCCTTAATGCACAATCAAAAGAGACAAATAATGTGTTTAATGTTCGTTCGTATGGAGCAATTGGAGACGGAAAAAACCTTGATAGTCCAGCCATTAACAAAACAATTGATGCTGCTGTAAAAGTGGGTGGCGGAACAGTTTGGGTTCCGGCGGGAACGTATTTGAGTGGTTCTATCCATTTGCAAAGCAATATAAATCTGCATATTGATGCCGGCGCAACCATTTTGGGAGCGCCTCAGGAAATGAATGCTTATGATGAAACTGAACCCTCTACTGTAGGTCCTTATCAGGACGGTGCGCATACCTATTTTCACAATAGTTTAATTTGGGGAGAGAATCTTACTAACGTTTTCATTACCGGTCACGGATTCATAAATGGCGGCGGTATTATACGCGATGATGAAATTTTGAATAAAATGAATGGTCACGATAATTGGCAAAATCCAAATCCGACTTTTAAACCAATGCGATTAGGCAATAAAGCAATTGCACTTAAAAGCTGCAAAAACATTACAATCAGCGACATTACTATCGTTCATGGCGGTCATTTTGCAATATTGGCAACGGGTTGTGATATGATGACTGTTGACAATGTAACGATGGATACAAATCGCGATGGTATCGATATTGACTGTTGCCGAAACGTAGTAGTTTCAAACTGTCGTGTTAATTCTCCGGGTGATGACGGAATCTGCCTTAAAAGTACTTATGCTCTTGGCGAATTTAGAATTACCGAAAATGTCTCCATTACCAATTGTCAGGTTTCCGGATTTCAGGAAGGCACTTTGCTTGACGGAACTATGAAACCTAGACCAAATGCTTCCGGACGTATTAAATTAGGCACAGAATCTAGCGGAGGATTTCGAAACATTACGATTTCTAATTGTACGATACGCAGCTGCCGAGGACTCGCACTTGAATCAGTAGACGGTGCACTTCTTGAAAACATTACTATCACCAATTTAGTAATGACGGATTTATACCACTATGCAATTTATGTAGCAACAGGCAACCGCAACCGATCGCCGGAAGTTAAAACCAATAGTCGTATGAAAAATGTTTTGATATCTAATGTTATTGCAACTGTATCAGATAAAATGAGCGGTATACAAATTATGGGCTTGCCTGAGGAACCTATTGATGGATTACGACTGGAAAATATTCGTCTAATAACTAAAGGCGGAGGAACTTTAGAAGATACGGCCATAAAACCTAGAGAACTTGGAAACGGTTATCCGGAACCTTATAAGATTGGGACTTTGCCTGCATACGGGATTTTTGTGCGACACGTAAAAAATTTAGAACTGGCAAACATTATAACCAAGTTTGAAACAATCGATAAGCGCCCTGCTGCCATGTTTTCAGATATTCAGGGACTTGATATTGATAATTTGAAGTTGCAGACAGCTGATGGTGTAAAAAACATACTATTGACTGATGATGTTAAAGGCGTAAATATTCGAAATACAACTTTAACTAAATAAAATAGCTTAAGACAAATTCTATCTTTTTAGCTTCTAAAATAATTTGTTGATAAAGAATATAATTATGAATAAAAAAATATTGTTACTAGGCTTATTTCTATCTGTTTTCTGCCAGGTCACTGCGCAAAAAACAGTTATAAGTGCTAAGGATATTGAAAAGACGATACGATCAACAGATCTGGAGAGAAAATCTTTACCTGATACTGCCACCATTAATTTGTATCAGGGAAATGGTGTTTTTGGAAGTTCTTATGGTCCGCTTGGATTACATATTGACCCTTCAAAAAATGCTTCATTTACCAAATATGGAAAAACAGAATACTTTAATATGCATCATTTTGTAAGAGCAAAATATAATGCCGATTATCTCATTCCACTTGCTCATTTTTATTGGGAAAAAGAGCCGGTAAAAGCAACAAACTACAGTCAGAAGCAAAGTTATTATGACGGTACGATTTCAACCCATTTTGAAGAAGGTCAAAATAAAGTTACTGTTCTAACCTGGTTTGATGCGGTAAATACAAATCTGGCAGGAATAAAAATTAATGTTGAAGGAAAAGCTTCTGATATCATCTTTAAACCTTCTGATATTTTAGATGTTCATTACGATCAAAAGCTCTCTCAAATCTCAAAAATAACCAATCAAAAAGATCAATGGAAAATTGAAATTTCTTGTTTGAATGCCAAAACAAATGTGTACTTAAAAACAAATGCTTTGGTAGAATTTCAAGGCTCGAATTTGATTTTAAAACTAAAATCAGGAGAAAATAACATCTTGCTTTCTGTTAAAGAACCAATTGCTATTGCTGCCGAAAAATCGTTAAAACAAAATACAGCATGGTGGCATTCTAAATGGCAAACCATGGGAATTATTATTGTTCCCGATTTAAATGCGCAGAAATTATGGGTTCGATCTATGGCTCAATTTCTAAGTTCGTTTAATGATCAAAAATTAGGTTTGCCACCGCCAATGGGCTTTACAGGAAATCACTGGTCTTTTGGTTATCCGCAGGATGTTTCATTTGTGCATTCCATTTTACTTTCAACAGGAAATATCAATCTGGCAAAATCATGGGTTGAAAATTTTGCTGATAGAATTCCGGGAATGAAAGCCTACACCAAACGCCTTTTGAATGTGGATGGAATCATGGCACCGTGGACATTTCCTTACGGTGATTTTGAAGGTTATCACGATCCTGCTGTTCCAAATAAGTTTTATTACGAAATTCATAATTCGGGTTATATGGCACGAATGGCTTATGAAACTTCGGTTTTTGTAAACGATAAAAACTGGACAGAAAAAAACGCAAAACCCTTAATTGCCGAAACAGCCAAATTCTACAGAAGCATTTCTCAAAAAGGAGCTGATAATCTGTGGCATATTATCATTCAGCCATCAACAGGGCAAGATGAAAAAGGCGGTGTCAATCAGGATGATTATTTGTGCGCGTTATTTAGCGCCGAATATTGTTTTCAAAAAGCCATAGAATTGAATTTGGACGAAGATGGAACTTACGCTAAAATTCTAAAAGAAGGATTGTCTTTTCCTGCATTAAAATCACAAAGAGGTATTTATTTTACCAACAGAGGACGCGGAGAATCAGATTTTGGAAGTCAAAAACATCCAGTGCAACTGAATCCTTTGGCCTTTCTTCCCATAGAAAAAACAGTTTCAGAAACTTCAAAAACGTCTTATGAACTTCGATATGATATTACGATGGGAGCCAAAAAACCTTATTTCTACGGATGGACTTTAGGCGAATTTTTACTGGCTGGTTCAAGAATGGGCGACGTTGCAGGATGGCAGAAAGATTGGGATAATCTTAGAAAAGCTGATTATGTTGATGCAGAATGGATTCAGGTTTATGAAACCAGTGGTGTTTACAAGGACGCTTATTACAATATTACGAACGGCCTTATTACGCAATCACTTCTAAATAATATTGTGACAGACTGGTACGGCAAACTCGAAATAGCAAAATGCAATCCGTGGAAAGAAAAAGTTTATCTGCAAAATATCTATTCAAAGTTGGGTGTAACGGTCAGCGGTGAAGTTGATCAAAAATCGGCTTCAATAGAATTGAAAGCATGGAAAGACTGTGAATTTGACCTCAACGGAGAAAAAATAATATTGAAGAAAAACGAAACAATCAAAAAGAAAATAGCGCTTAAATAAAATACAAAAATATCATGAAAAAGAAGTTCTCTAAATTAATTCTTACTCTTGCAGCTTTTGTTTTTGCAAATGCTGCAATTGCACAAACCAACAGTTTTGATCATTTGAAATTAGCTTCAGATTTGGAAGTAATGGCAAAAAAACTCGAAAAATCCCTTGCTGCAGATCACAGTAATTTACCTGTTTTTAATGTAGTAAAAGATTTTGGAGCCATCAACGAAGGAAAACAATTGACTACAAAACAACTACAAACTGCGATTGATGAATGTTCTAAAAAAGGACCGGCGCGCCTATTTTTTCCGGAAGGAATGTATTTAACAGGAACACTTATTTTAAAATCAGGTGTACATATCGAATTAGATAAAAATGCAAAAATACTGGGAAGCACAGACCCGAAAGATTATATCGTAATACAACCTGAATATAAAAACAACACCGATCTTCAGGTAGATAAATCGCTGTTTTATGCCGAAAAAGTAGATGGAATTTCGATTACCGGAAAAGGTATAATTGATTTTCAAGGAACTAGCGCCACTTATTTAGGCACAGGAAATAACGACAAACGCAGACCTTACGGAATAAGAATTATCAGTTCTAAAAACATTTATATGAGTGGTATAATGTTACTGAATTCGCCACAATGGTTACAGCATTATCTGGATTGCGAGAATTTAATGGTCGAAAATATGAATGTATTCAACCACGCGCATCAAAATAATGACGGAATCGATATTGACGGCTGCCGCAATGTGTATGTGCGTAATTCACGTTTCGACAGTGATGACGATGCCATTTGTTTAAAAAGCAACGGCCCGTCAGCCTGTGAAAATGTTTTGATCGAAAATTGTACTGCCGCGAGTCACTGTAACTCTTTAAAATTGGGAACAGAAACTACAGGAGGATTTAAAAATATTATCTACCGCAACTGCAAAGTCGTGCAATCTGTAACAGGTTTTCACAAAGTAAATGGAACAGAAACAACCCGCACAGCAATCACCCTTATCATTACGGACGGTGGAAAAATGGAAAATGTCTGGTTTGATAATATAGAAGCTACTGATTGTGTTACTCCAATATTTGTTACTCTTGGAAACAGAAGCCGTAAGCATACTGCCTCTGCTCCGGTACCTGCAATTGGAAGCATAAAAAACATCAGAATATCGAATATGAAAGCTTTTGGTGCAGGACCAATGGCATCTTCTGTTACAGGTTTAGATAATGCCAATAAAATAAATAATGTTGTTCTTGAAAACATTGCTATTGAATTGACTCATCCGGGAGAAAGTGCTGATAGAAACATTGATATGACGGCACTTCTTGCTGCCAAAAAACGCGGCTATCCTTCACCTGATACCTTCGGGAATCTTTCAAGCTATGGTTTCAATTTTAAATATGTGAACGGGCTAAAAATCCAAAACTTAAAATTCGATTTAAAATGTAAAGATCCCCGTGAAGCGATTGTAATTGAAGATTGTGAGAATGTAGACAAATCGAAGTTATAGTAAAATACAATGATAAAAAAGAATGATACCATTCCACTACTTATTCTAACTCTTGCTATTCTGGCAAGCGTGGTGGCTATGATCAAATCAAAAGACAGGGTTTACATACTTAATACTGAGTTATCATTACCTCAAGGTTTTGCTGCTGTAAAACTGATAGACAGTCTTGGAAAGGTAAGACATATAACCGTTACAGATAATGACAAAATTTATGCAAGACTTGCCAAACCTATCAACGGAAAAGGGACATTATTATTAGAACAGAAAAATGGAAAAGCGACGTTAAAATTTGGTTTTGGAAATTACGGAGGAACGGGAGTTCGACTTTACAGAGGATATCTCTACACCTCTTCCAACTCAGAAATTTTCAGATATAAATTGGATAAAAATGGAAAGGTAATCGATACAACAGCACGCGAAACAATCGTTACCGGATTATTGGATAATGGTACGCATGAAACAAAATCGATTATGATGGACAATAAAGGAAACATGTATATTCCGATTGGCTGTCCTTTAAATTCATGCCAGCAGGAAGACCGAAAAAAAGGATCAATGGGTATCCCCGATTGTCCACTTTTGAAAATCAGCGGAGGAGTCTGGCAGTTTAAACCAAATGTCCTGAATCAAACTATTCAAGATGGGGTACGATATGCGACAGGATTACGAAATGTTGTCGCTGTTGACTGGAATACGCAAACCAATCAGCTTTTTGTAATGCAGCACGGACGTGATCAATTGGATTACCTTTTTCCCGAATTATATTCGACCAAACAAAATGCTGAAATTCCTGCTGAATGCATGTACGCCTTAAAAAAAGGAGACAACGCTGGCTGGCCTTTTATCTATTATGATTATTTAAAAAAGAAGAAAATCCAGATGCCTGAATATGGTGGTGATGGCAAAAAAGAAGGCAGTTCTAAATATTTGGATCCAATTGCTGCTTATCCAGCTCACTTAGCTCCAAACGACATTTTGTTTTACACTGGAAACCAATTTCCTAAACGATATAAAAACGGTGCTTTTATAGCTTTTCACGGCTCATGGAATCGCAGACCGGAGCCTCAAATGGGTTATTTTGTTGTTTTTCAACCTTTCAAAAACGGAAAACCTTATGGAAACTGGGAGGTTTTTGCAGACGGATTTTCAGGATCTCCGGAAAATACCGCATCTGGACATTCAGAGCGCCGTCCGTGTGGTCTTGCACAGGGACCAGATGGTTCCCTTTATATTTCTGATGATAAAAAAGGAGCTATCTACAAAATTACCTATGATGAAAACAGAACAACTCAGAATCTCGAATCTTCTAAACCTAAAACTGTAATAAAAGATGATGATAAAATACTTGATAAAACCAACAAAATAAATGCCGCTGGGGCGCAAATTTATACCAGAAATTGTGCTGTATGCCACATGGATGATGGAACAGGCGTAACCAATCTTAATGCACCGCTTAAAAAATCCAGTAATGTAACGGGTGAAAAAAGCAGACTAATTAAGACGCTTCTTAATGGACTTAAAGGCGGTAAACTTGATGGAGAAATATATAGCAATGCAATGCCATCTCACAGCTTTTTAAGCGATAAGGAAATTGCAGATGTGCTTACTTATGTACGAAATAGCTTTGGTAATAAGGCCAGTGCTGTTTCTCCTGAAGAGGTTGCTGCTATTCGTAAAATTAAATAAAATCAATATTACAGACTTTTTTGGGTCTGTAATATTTACCGTTTTTACAGAAGATAATTAATAAATAATAAATAACATTTTAAACCACAAATTATGATAAAAACACCGTAAAAAACCGTGTGCGCACACGTAACATAATTAACTGTAAAATAACCAATTACAAACACAATTCGTACTAATTATAAATGCGCAACTATTACACAATCACTTTATTTTCTAACCTTAAAAACAATTTACAATGAAAACAATTTTGAATTTGCATCGGATCTCGATGAAGAAGATTTTATTTTTAACAAGCGTTGCATTTTTATTTAACGCATCAGTGCTTTGGAGCGCAACAAGAAATGTCGTCACAGGTTACGGAGCGGATAATACAGGAGCCACTTATGCCACTGTACAGATCCAAAATGCGATTAACGCCTGCCAGCCGGGTGATATTTTATTCTTTCCTGACGGAACGTATTTAATGGATAGTGGTTTGACACTAAAATCGAACGATTTAACTGTTATCATTTCTCCGGGTGCGCTTATTAAAGCCAATACAATCTATGTATGGCGTGAGAATGGTAGTGATTTATTCTTTGGTGAAAACCTTAAAAATATTGAAATCACAGGAGGCGGAATAATTGATGGCGGTGGTCTGGTTTACGAACGCAGTACCAGGCCTTATCAAAAACCAGGTCGAGGTATTGAATTAATTGGCTGTACAAATGTGAATATTCACCACTTAACCGTGAGAAACATTCCTAATTTTGCGATTAATCTAGAAAGATGTAACCTCGTAATTGCAGATAATCTATTGATTCGTGGTAGGCCTTTTGACAATTTTCATGGTTCTGCAGATGGTTTAGACATTCAAAGTTGTTTTGATGTCACCATTACAAATTGCGATATTGAAGTTGGTGACGATGCACTCTGCTTAAAAGTAAAACCCGAAGCTCCTTTGCATAAAGTAAGAATCAAGAACTGTATTCTGGCTTCTTCGTGTAATGCTCTTAAATTAGGTACCGACACAAAAAACGATGCTTATGACATTATTGCGGAGAATATTATTATAAACAAACATTCTAATCCTGCCGCAAGCGGAGAGGATCCTATTTCTACAGGTGACTGTATATCTGCAATTACTATACAAAGTAATGATAACACGAATGTTCATGATATTACAGTAAGAAATGTAACTATCAATAGTTGTTACAATCCTATCTATCTTGAATTACAAAACAGAGGAAATAATAACCCTTTTTTAGGTAAACTAAGTAACATTTTAATTGAAAATGTCAATTGTAAAAAATCAACTATTCAACCTGTTGTTTTTAATTATGATTGTGATTATCCAACTAAAATGGAAGACGTCACTCTTAACAATATCACAGTTTATAATTATAGTTCAAATGCGGGAGTCAATCAGACTTGTATGTCAGGAAACTATCCGGAAGTTAAAAATAACGGAATTGCTGCTGCATACGGTATTTGGGCAAGAGGTATTGATGGTCTGGATATCAACAGCTGTGATTTCATCAATACAGGAAACAGTACGCGTCCGAGAACTTACTTCGAAAATACAACGGCTGATGTTCATGAAACTAACGGATGTACCAGAATTCCAATCGATCCATTCTCTAAAGTAAATAACGGAGCTTATAGAAATGTGCCAATTACTGTTGCTGCAACTGGTGCGTCTGTAACTTTTGGACCTCAGCCAACAAACGGAAGCTGGAGCTGGACGGGACCAAACGGATTTAACTCAAATTCACGCGAAGTTACCATTTCAAATATTCAGGATGCAAAATACGGAATCTATACAGCAACTTATACGAATCCTTGCGGAGCTGTAAGCACTATGGATTTTGAGATTACCAATAAGAATATTTATGAAGCAGAAAACGCTTTAATAAACGAAGGAACTATAAATGACGGAGCAACCGGAAGATATGTTGACTTAAATGCGGGAGGCTTCCTAAAATGGGGGAATGTTAATATGACTATAGCAGGAACCTACAGTTTAGCTTTTAATGTTGCGGTTTATTCTGCCAGTACACGAAAAATGGGAGTTTATGTAAACGGTGTAAAAAAGGGCGTAATCACATCTTCTTCTTTAGCTTTTGCCGAAGTTTCTTTAAGTACTGCGCTTAATCAGGGAAATAATATCATTGAATTACGTGATTCTGAAGGAACAACGGAATTAAATGTAGATTATCTGGCAATAAGAACGACTTCCGGCGGTATCGCAGCTAAAAGTGCTAAGACTGCTGAAACAACAACAGAACCTTTAATTGAGGAAGGTTTTTATGTGTATCCAAATCCAAACGACGGAATTTTAAATATTGATTTTCATGGAGAAAAATATACTTCAATACTAATTTATGACAGTACGGCAAATCTGGTTTATTCTAAAAAAATTGATGCTGAAAATGGATTACAAATTGATTTAAGTTCAGTTTTAAAAACTGGAATATACGTGATTTCATTAAAATCAGACACCAAGGTTACAAACAAAAAGCTAATGGTTAAGTAAGCGCAAATAATAAATGTTGGTTCTAAATTCCATACAAAAGTAAATTACAAATAATAAGTTATGTCAGATAAAATCGTGTGTTTTGGAGAAATACTGCTTCGTCTTTCGCCTCCAAATCATTTAAAAATTTTTAAATCAAAAACATTTGAAGCACACTATGGCGGTGCCGAAGCAAATGTTGGAGCATCGTTGGCTTTAATGGGCTGTGATGTGAATATTGTTACTGCACTTCCTCAAAATGAACTTGGGGCGTCTGCAGAAAGTGAAATGCTTTCGTATGGAATGAGAGCCAATACTATCAGACAGGGAGAACGAATCGGAATTTATTATTTCGAACAAGGTGCCTCCGAAAGACCTGGACGGGTAGTCTATGACCGAAACAGTTCTTCCTTTTCTGAATTAAAAAAAGGAATGATTGATTGGAAAACTATTTTTAAAGATGCAAAATGGTTTCATTGGTCGGGTATCACTCCTGCCCTTTCTCAGGATTTGGCAGACGTTTGTGAAGAAGCTTTAGTTATTGCTTCAGAAATGGGATTAACCATTTCTGCCGATTTAAATTTCAGGCCGACTTTATGGAATTACGGCAAAAAAGCCAATGAAATAATGCCAAACCTCATCCAATATTGCGATGTACTTTTAGGCGGTATTGATGATTCTGAGAATTGTTTGGCAATAAAAACAACCGAAGATGAATCTTTTGAAATTGTCTATAAAAAATGGCAAAAACAGCATCCCAAATTAAAAACAATTGTCTCTACACTACGCTATGATGCCAATGCATCTGCAAATACTATTGGAGCAGTTTTATGGAGCGATTCAAAACTTTATCAATCCGGAGAATATAAAATTTCACACATTATCGATCGTATTGGCGCTGGTGATGCCTTTATGGCCGGACTCATATACGGACTTATCAATTGGCCCAAAGATCCGAAAAAAACGGTAGAATATGCTTTGGCCGGTTCTTGCCTCAAACATTCAATAGCTGGCGATATTAATTTGGCTTCGGTCAATGACATTATAGCTTTAATGAACGGTTCAACAGGCGGGCGGGTTATTCGATAATTAGAAATAAATAAAACTAATAAAGTGAGTAAAATAGACCAGATTATAACGACAATTACCAATCAGGGCACTTTGCCCTTGTACTTCAATAAAGATGAAACGGTAAGTATTGAAATATTGCGTGCGCTTTACAGAGCCGGTATAAAAGCAATTGAATACACACACAGGGGCGCTGAAGCAACAGAAAACTTCAAAAAAATGATAGCAGTTCGCGACGCTGAAATGTTCGATTTGCTTATCGGAATTGGAACCATTAAAAATGAAACTCAGACAGAAGCCTATCTCGAGTTGGGTGCCGACTTTTTTATAAGTCCGGGCTTTGTTCCAGAAGTAGCCGCATTATTAAAAAGCAAAGAAATTTTGTATATCCCCGGCTGTATGACACCGACTGAAATAATTGCTGCTGAAAACAAAGGAATTCAGTTCATAAAATTATTTCCGGGAAACAAAATCGAGCCCGACTTTCTTTCCAGCATAAAAGACATCTTTCCAGATCTGATTTTTATGCCAACAGGAGGAGTTGATACAACTAAAGAAAATATTCAGGCCTGGTTCGACGCGGGAGTATCCGCCGTTGGAATGGGAAGTAAATTAATTAGCAAAAAATTGATGGACGAAAAGGATTATCAGACTATTGAAGATCAAACTAAAAATGTACTGGACATCATAAAAACGATAAACAAGTAACAAATCAACAAATTATAAAAATGAATTCAATGTTAAATCTAGAAGGAAAAATTGCCCTTATTACCGGAGGTGCGGGAGTTTTAGGAAGCAATATGGCCGAAGTATTGGCAAAACAAGGTGTTACTACAGGAATTGTCGGACTTACGCTTGAAGAAGCCCAGACAGCTGTAGACAGAATTGAAAGCAACGGCGGAAAAGCTTTTGCTGTAAAAGGAAATGTTTTAAATCAGGAAGATCTTGAAGCCATTCGCGATTTTATAAAAGAGAAATATGGCCGTTTAGATATTTTAATTAATGCTGCCGGAGGAAATATGCCAGGTGCAACTATTGGTCCTGACCAGGCAATTTATGACTTAAAACTAGGCGATTTACAAAAAGTTATGGACTTAAATGTCATCGGAACAATGCTTCCTTCAAAAGTATTTTCTGAACTTTTTGCTTCACAAAAAAGTGGAATTATCATCAATATTTCTTCAGCATCGGCAGAGCGTCCTTTAACGAGAGTCGTTGGTTATTCTGCTTCAAAAGCGGCTATAGACAATTTTACTAAATGGATGTCTGTAGAACTGGCTTCAAAATATGGAGAAGGAATTCGTGTCAATGCAATTGCTCCCGGATTCTTTATCGGAGAACAAAACCGCGCTTTGCTATTGACTCCAGAAGGAGATCTTACGCCAAGAGGAATCAAAATTATTGAACACACTCCAATGGGACGTTTTGGAGTACCAGAAGATTTAGATGGAGTTTTATTATTCCTGTGCAGCGACCTGTCAAAATTCGTAACCGGAACAGTGATCAAAGTTGACGGTGGTTTTGGAGCAACAAGTATTTAATTATTAAAATAAAAAAAAGATGAAACAGACATTAAGATGGTTCGGGCCAAACGATCCCGTTTCTTTATCAGACATAGCACAAGCAGGTGCAACAGGAGTTGTAACAGCATTACACCATATTCCAAACGGTCAGGTTTGGGAAGTGGAAGAAATTCAGAAGAGAATTGATATTGTAAAATACAAAGATGGAAATTCGGCTAACGGATTGACAGGTTTAAACTGGACCGTAGTGGAAAGTATTCCCGTTCACGAAGACATTAAAAAACAAAGCGGAAATTATCTTCAATATATCGAAAATTACAAACAGAGCATTAAAAATCTTGCTGAATGTGGTATTCACTGTGTTTGTTACAATTTTATGCCGGTTTTAGACTGGTCAAGAACTGATTTATCTTATGAAATGCCAGACGGTTCAAAAGCATTACGCTTTGATATGACAGAATTTGCAGCTTTTGAATTGTTTATTTTAAAACGTCCCGATGCTGAAAAATCATACTCACAAGAGCAAATTAAAGCTGCTACAGCTTACTTTGAAAGTGCAACTCCAGAACAAAAAACGAAACTACAGCAAAATATTTTAGCAGGATTACCTGGTGCTGAGGAAGCTTATTCTGTTGAAGATTTCTTAGTGACACTGGCAGCTTATGACGGAATTGACAGCAATAAATTAAAAGAACATTTATTCTTTTTCTTAAGAGAAATTATTCCTGTTGCAGAAAGTAACCATGTATTGATGGCCATTCATCCCGATGATCCCCCTTACCCTATTTTAGGATTGCCAAGAGTTGTAAGCACAGAGAATGATCTTATAGAATTAATGAGAGCTTACGATTCTAAATCAAACGGGTTTACGATGTGTACAGGTTCTTACGGCGTTAGAGCTGATAATGATCTGGCCGGAATTGTAAGACGTCATGGCGATAAAATGAATTTTATTCACTTAAGAAGTACACAACGTGATGAGCAGGGCAATTTTTACGAAGCCAATCACTTAGAAGGTGATGTTGACATGTATGAAGTTGTAAAAGAAATTCTTATCGTAGAAAAAAGAAATGGTACCAAATTGCCAATGCGTCCGGATCACGGGCATCAAATGTTGGATGATTTAAAGAAAAAAACAAACCCCGGATATTCTGGAATTGGCCGTTTAAGAGGTTTAGCCGAATTACGAGGTTTGGAACTAGGAATCAAAAGAAGTTTGTAAATAATAATTTTCTGCTCCGGACTTAAAAGTTTGGAGTGGAATTCTTTAGTTATTTTCACATTAATTGTGGGTGGAAACAGTTATCAGGTTTTACAAAAAGATTTCACAGTTAAGTAAAGCCAATCAAAGAAAATTTTAAAATAGCATTATGCAAAACAGCTTTATAACAGACGACTTTTTATTACACAATACCTTTGCAAAAACACTCTATCACGATTTTGCGAAAACACAACCTATTTACGATTATCACTCTCATCTTTCTCCAAAAGATATTGCTGAAGATCGTCAGTTTGAAAACATAACGCAACTTTGGATAGAAGGCGATCACTACAAATGGAGAGCCATGCGTGCCAATGGAATTAATGAAAAGTACATAACAGGAAATGCTTCTGACTTTGAGAAGTTTCAAAAATATGCCGAAACGCTTCCGAACACGCTCAGAAATCCTTTGTATCACTGGACACATTTAGAGCTGCAACGTTACTTTGGGGTAACCGAACTATTAAACGCTGAATCAGCAAAAAGAATTTATGATTCTTGTAATGAATTATTAAAAAAGCCAGAATACAGCGTTCGTAATTTATTGCATAAAATGAATGTAAAAATGGTAGGGACTACCGATGATCCTACAGATGATTTACTATATCATAAAGAACTGAAAGACGAAGAATTTGAAATTGCAGTGCTTCCTTCTTTTCGTCCTGATAAAGCAACCGAAATTGAAAAAGGAGGCGCCTTTGTACTTTGGATTAAAAAACTGGAAAGAGTAGTTTCTTTTAGAATTCAAAATTTTAATGATTTGGTAAAAGCGTTGCAAAAACGTCATGACTTTTTCCACGAAATGGGATGCCGAATTTCAGATCATGGTCATTCTTCTTTTTACAATGCTGCTTCAACTCAGGAAGAAATCAATTTGATATTTGAAAAAGGGATGCAATCTGAACCTTTAACTTCAGTAGAAATTGAAAAATACAAATCGGCATTGCTTTATGAAATCGCCGTTATGAATTATAAAAAATCATGGGTACAGCAATTTCATGTTGGTGCTATTCGTAATAACAATAGCAAGATGATGAACCTCATTGGCCCTGATCAGGGATTTGATTCAATTGGAGATTTGACTATGGCGCAAAGTATGAGCGGCTTTTTTGATAAATTAAACTCAAATGACGCCCTGACTAAAACCATTGTTTACAATCTAAATCCAAGAGACAATGAAATGATGGCTTCTATGGCAGCGAATTTTAATGACGGGTCAGTTCCAGGGAAAATGCAATACGGGGCGGCCTGGTGGTTTTTGGATCAAAAAGACGGTATGCAAAAGCAATTAGATGTTCTCTCCAATTTTGGATTATTAAGCCGCTTCGTGGGAATGCTAACCGATTCAAGAAGTTTTCTTTCGTTTCCCCGTCATGAATATTTCCGCCGTATTCTTTGCAATGTTTTAGGAGAAGAAATGGAAAAAGCTGAATTGCCAAATGACATGAATTTAATTGGCGATTTAGTTCAAAAAATTTGCAGTGAAAATGCGGTTCAATATTTTGATTTCCATCAAAAATAAACTTTCAAATAATTATTAAACTATAATAACCCAAAAACCATAATGTACAATAAAAACGAAGTCATCGGAAAATACAGATGGACGATCTGCGGTTTACTTTTTTTTGCTACTACTGTAAACTATTTAGACAGACAAGTATTGAGTTTATTAGCACCAAGCCTTTCAGAAGAATTCAACTGGAACAATACTGATTATGCAAATATTACTGCTGTATTTCAATTTATTTATGCCATCTCGATGCTGTTTGCAGGAAGGATTATAGATAAAATCGGCACAAAAACCGGTTATATATTAGCGATTGCGATATGGTCAATTGGCGCTATTATGCATGCCTACGCAATCCCGATTGGAACAACAGTAAATAGCATTTTAGTTTGGGTTGGAATTGCTGCCGTTCCGGTTTCTATTTTAGGATTTATGATTTCACGATCCTTTTTAGCTATTGGTGAAGCAGGAAATTTTCCAGCTGCAATTAAAGCAGTTGCCGAATATTTTCCAAAAAAAGAACGTTCGCTTGCTACTGGAATATTCAATTCAGGTTCTAACGTAGGCGCAATTCTAGCTCCACTAACAGTTCCATGGATTGCGGTAAATTGGGGTTGGGAAACTGCCTTTATCATCATTGGAGCAATTGGATTTATCTGGATGTTTTTTTGGTACATCTTATATGAGAAACCAGAAAAGCAGAAAAGATTATCAGCATCAGAATTGAACTATATTCTTGATGGAGAAATTGCAGAAAAAGAAATTGAAACAACTGTTCCAAAAGAAAAAATCTCCTGGATTAAACTTTTAAAATATAAGCAGACATGGGCTTTTGTTTCAGGTAAATTTTTAACTGATGGTATCTGGTGGTTCTTTTTATTTTGGTTGCCAAAATATTTAGAAGCACAATTTGGTCTCGTAAAAACAGATATTGCATTTCCACTTTCCGTCTTATATACGATGACAATGGTTGGAAGTATTTATGGTGGTTATTTTCCAATGTATTTCATCAATAAAGGTTACAATGCTTATGAAGGCCGAATGAAAGCGATGTTGATTATTGCTTTGTTTCCTCTTGTAGTTTTATTGGCCCAACCTTTAGGTCACATCAGTTACTGGATTCCGGTTTTATTAATTGGTATTGGGGCATCGGCACATCAGGCCTGGTCAGCTAATATATTTACTACGGTATCAGACATGTTTCCTAAAAAAGCAATAGGATCTATTATTGGTATTGGAGGAATGGCCGGAGGAATTGGTGGTGTTTTAGTATCAAAACTAGGTGGTACTCTTTTTGATTATTATGAAGCCCACGGCCATATTCAGACTGGTTATACTATTATGTTTGTGCTTTGCGCTGTTGCGTATTTGGTTGCATGGACAGTTATGAAAATACTGGTTCCTAAATACTCAGAAATTAAAGATTTGTAATATTAGACAACTTTTAAAAACAAATAAAATATTTGATTTATCATAAAATGATTTAATTTTGAATTTCATTATCGAATTTTACCATTCATTTTAAAACAGTTAAGAGATTTAAAGTCTACAATTTGAATTTTGATGGAAGATTCGTGGCGCAATACAGAAAAAAATATTAGAAATGCAGTATAAAAGCGGAATGTGATAGTTTTGTTCGAATCCCTCTTTCTCCGTTGGAATTCTCAAGAATATTGTATCAAAACGAAATATCTATCGAAAACAAAGGTGTTCGACTGTCGAACACTTTTACAATAACTTTAAAAGTTATATTTTCTTTTTTAGAATAAAAAATTTGACCTAAAATCTAAAAAATAAAAATAGCCTTTTCGATTTAAACAAAATAAATAGTAAATCCGTATACACTTCGAGCTCATATAAATAAGGGGATTTAGTGATTTTTACCAAGCTTATCTATAAACATTAATATGGGAATTAAGTGTTCAATTGAGATCCCTTCAATTCCACAAAAAGGAAGGTATTTAGATATATCTTCCTTTTTTTATTTCACAACAAACCATACATCAATACCTACATAATCCCCAAAACTTTGTTATAGATAAACTAAATTCAAAACTTTAGTCTAATATTATTTATACTTTTGCACTTTACTTTCCCTTATAATGAACAATCCCCAACCTATACACCACAACGAATTAGAACGTCTTGCAGCATTAAAACGTTATAATATCCTTGACACTTTACCCGAATATGCATTTGACGATGCCACTAAACTGGTTTCTTATATATGCAGTGTACCTATCGCACATATTTCATTTATAGATGAAAACAGACAATGGTTTAAATCTGAAATCGGAATTGGCGTATCTGAAGTACCGCGGGAAATAAGCTTTTGCCGCTATACTATTATGGAATCTGAAATGGTTGAAATAAGCGACACTCATTTAAACGACAGATTTAGAGACGATCCTAATGTAGTTGACGGCTTCAAGGTTAGGTTTTATGCCGGAGTTCCGCTTACAACTCCTGACGGATATAACATAGGAACCATTTGTGCCATTGATCATGTTGCTAAAGAACTTAATGAAGGTCAGCGAAATGCACTTTCTATTATAGCAAGACACGTTATCAACCAGTTAGAATTAGGAACAAAAAATAATGAACTGGCTAAGCAGAAAAAAATTGCCGAACGTGCGGTATTGGCAAAGGATAGTTTTCTGGCCAATATGAGCCATGAAATCAGGACGCCTTTAAATGCGATAATTGGTTTTACAGATCTTTTAGCTCAAACAAAACTAGACGATGTTCAGCGTGATTATATTAATAGTGTTCAGGTTGCAGAAGAAAACCTGCTCTTGATCATTAATGATATTCTTGATCTTTCAAAAATTGAATCAGGTAATTTGATGATTGATGCACAGCCATTCAATTTAAAAAAGACACTTAAACACGTTTATGATTTATTAAAAGTAAAAGTTCCTGAAGCTGTAGAATTTAATCTTTTTCTGGATGCCGATATGCCGGAAATTGTAATTGGTGATCAGGGAAGACTCAACCAAATACTGGTAAACCTTGCCGGTAATGCGCTAAAATTTACTGAAGAAGGTGAAGTAACAGTCTCTGTAAAAAAAGTTACTGAAACTGCTGATGATTATTCACTTAAATTTTCTGTTAAAGATACCGGAATAGGTATAC
The DNA here is from genome assembly GCF_020905295.1 of Flavobacterium piscisymbiosum. NCBI lineage: Bacteria > Pseudomonadati > Bacteroidota > Flavobacteriia > Flavobacteriales > Flavobacteriaceae > Flavobacterium > Flavobacterium piscisymbiosum. The sequence continues at coordinate 6,043,919 of NZ_JAJJMM010000001.1, forward strand.
CGGAGAAAAAACTTAAAACGATTTTTGAACGATTTACACAAGCAGAAGAAAGTACGACAAGAAAATTTGGCGGTACAGGACTTGGCCTTAACATTGTAAAACAGCTTATTGAATTACAGAATGCCGAAATTCATGTAAAAAGCAAACAAGGGTTTGGTTCTGAATTTTTCTTTGTAATTACTTATAAAAAAGCAAATTACATTGAAAAAGTAGACGAACCATTAGCAGAATATAAACCCGGTAAACTAAAAATACTTCTTTGTGAAGACAATGCCTTAAATCAGAAACTGGCAAAAATCGTTATTCACAATTTTGGTTTTGAACTGGATATTGCCGAAAATGGTGAAATAGGTATCGATCTTTTATCAAAAAATAAATATGATTTGGTTTTAATGGATCTTCAGATGCCTGTTAAAGACGGTTATCAAACTACACATCATATTAGAAATGAAATGAATTTAAGCATTCCTATTATAGCCATGACCGCACACTCTCTTGTAGGCGAGCAAGAACGTTGTTATAAGGAAGGAATGAATGCTTATGTACCAAAACCTTTTAAACAGGAAGCACTTTTAGAAGCTATAAAAATGGCTCTAAGCCAGGATGTTTCTCCTATATTGAAGAGAAAAATAGATTTGTCATTTCTGGATGAAGTATCGGGCGGTGACCCAAAATTTAAGCAGGATATGATTGCTCTTTTTCTGGAAAAAATTCCGAATGAAATAATTCAACTAAGCGAGGCATTTTATAACAAAAATAATGATGAAGTCCTTAGACTTTCTCATATTATGAAATCCAGTTTAGACATATTTATGCTAAATGATCTTAGCAATTATTTGTCTATTATAGAGAAAGAAGCTCAACTTGGGCAATTTAGCTCCGAAACTGTCAATATGATTACTATCTTAGATCAGGAAATCAGTGAAGTAATTAAATCTTTAAAGGAAATATAAATCCTACTTTAGTACCAAGATCAACTTAAATAAAGTGGAAAGCAAAAAAGTGGAAAATCAAGAAACCAGCTGGGCTATTTGTCCGGAATGTCAGGGACGCGGCAAAAAAAGCCGAAGAATCAGCAAGAAAGCGCGACTGCTCTACCAGATTGCTCTCGATCAATTTGAAAAAACAAACGAAGGAACAGCCCCGGTTTATCCCAAAGGTAATTTATATGTATGCTCGAACTGTAACGGTTCAGGTTTGATTGCATCAGCCACTGCTCCTCCTGCTGATACAGAAAATTATCCACATGTTGCTATTATTGGCGGTGGAATTGGAGGCGTTGCTCTGGCCGTTGCTTGCTTACATCGCGGAATTCCTTTTACTCTTTATGAACGTGACAATAACTTCGAGGCACGATCCCAGGGTTACGGACTTACTTTGCAACAAGCCAGTAAAGCCATCGAAGGATTGGGTATTTTCTCGCTAAAAGATGGTGTGGTTTCAACAAGACATTTGGTTCATACTACAGAAGGAAAAGTCATTGGGGAATGGGGAATTAGAAAATGGCTACAATCCGATATTAAAACGGCGAATAAAAGAACCAATGTACATATCGCAAGACAATCTTTACGATTGGCCTTATTAGAACAACTCGGAGGTCATGATTTTGTGCAATGGGGACATCAATTAGTTGATTTTAAAACAAACGAAAACGAAGGTGTTGATTTAAAATTTCAGGTAAACGACGAAATAAAAAACGCAAAAGCCGATCTTTTGGTTGGAGCCGATGGCATTCGAAGTTCGGTACGAAAATTACTGATTGGTGAAGATATTACACCTTTACGTTATCTGGACTGTATCGTGATATTGGGTATTTGTCCATTAAAAGCTTTTGACGGAATTGATAGTGATTTACTGGATTCAGCAACCGTATTCCAGACCGCTAACGGAAATGAGCGCATTTACATAATGCCTTACACGGCAGATTCTGTAATGTGGCAGCTCAGTTTTCCAATGACAGAAGATGAAGCCAAAACGCTTAGTGCTCAGGGAACTCAGGCGCTTAAGGAAGAAGCCTGCCGAAGAACGCAATGGCACGATCCTATCCCTCAGATTATAACAGCGACTCAGGAAGCTCAGATTTCCGGTTATCCTGTTTATGATCGGGAATTACTCGATTCAACATTATTATCGAAAGCCAAACAAGTAACTTTGATTGGAGATGCAGCTCACCCAATGAGCCCGTTTAAAGGACAAGGTGCCAATCAGGCGCTGCTGGATGCACTTGCACTAGCTCGTGGCATTTCGAAAGGATGCAGGCCAATGTCGCAATGGAGAAAAGCAGGCATAAGAGAAAATGTTCTAAATGAATTCGAAGCTGAAATGTTAGAAAGAAGCGCCATCAAAGTAAAAGATTCTGCAGAAGCTGCACAGTTCCTGCATTCAGAAATTGTACTTCATGAAGGTGACGAGCCAAGAGGAAGGTGTATAAAGAAAAAAGAAGATGATTTAAAACAATAAAATCTTAATATAATTCACAAAAAAAGTGCAGTCGTCTTTTCAGGCAACTGCACTTTTTTAATTATTTAAACTTTCTGTTATTTATACTCTTCCTCTTTTTGAGCGTACCAATTTTTCATGACATAAAAAGCTTTCTTTTTGATTCCCTGATCAGAAATTAATCCTTTTCGGTTAAAGAAATCCTGAATATTAGGCAACTGTCTTCTTGGTGATCTAAAATCGACTAAAATCCAAGGAGAAACTCCCGCCAAACCTTCTATACGATTGAACATCTGAGTATTTTGAACATACAATTCTTCCTGATATTCTTCGTTCCAACGCTCTTTTTTATCACCGTGCAAACCTTGTAGAGCTTCGCCTCCAAATTCGCTGATAATAACAGGTTTGTTGTACGGAATTATCCATTGCATGTCTTTACACGATTCGTTTGTTCCTCTGTACCATCCCAAATATTGATTAAAACTCACAATATCTACATATTCGTTCATATTATCGTGAAGTGTATTTACATTGTTCGGACTTTTGGTCACTTCCATCGCCATGCTTATTAAGCGAGAATTGTCCTGCGTACGGGCGTATTTTGCCAGTTTGCTCAGAAAGATATCTCTATCGTCGCCATGCGGTGTTTCATTTGCAATGGACCAAATTACAATACCACAACGGTTTTTATCCCTGTAAATCATATCGTGCAACTGACGTTCGGCATTGGCGTAAGTATCTGGATTTGTCCATGAAATAGTCCAATACACCGGAACTTCAGACCAGATCATTAAGCCCATTTTTTCGGCTGCTTTTACCATGTTTTCGTTATGCGGATAATGCGCCAGACGAACATAATTACAACCTAATTCTTTTGCCCAGGTTAATAACGTAACCGCATCTTCTGTAGACCACGCTCTTCCAGATCGAAATGGGGCTTCTTCATGAATACTAATGCCTCGTAAAAAGACTTTCTTTCCGTTTAACAAAATTTCTTTTCCTTTTGTTTCAATAGTTCTAAAACCTATTTCATCCGCAATACTTTCATCTGCTTTGTCAATGGTTACGTTGTATAATTTTGGTTTTTCAGGCGTCCATAAAACAGGATTGGTTTTAATCTCAAAATACGCCATTCCTTTGGCATCTGTTGTGATGTTTTTCTTGATTTTTAGTTCCGGAATTTTAATCGAAACCGACTGATTTGCCGTTTCACTGTTCAATTTTACCCAGCCTGAAATTTTTGTTTTGTCTTTTTTATCCAGCTGCACCAGATAATCTTCAATATACGTATTCGGAACCTGAGCCAAAGTAACGTCTCTGGTGATTCCGCCATAATTCCACCAATCCATGTTTACCGTTGGCACATTATCTTTATGGCGTTTGTTATCTACTTTTACAACCACAAAATTATTTCCGTCGACCAATAAATCGGTTACATCAAAATTAAATGGTGTATAACCGCCAACATGACTTCCTGCCAATTTTCCGTTTACATATACTTTCGCATCATAATTAACTGCTCCAAAATGAAGAATACCTTTGCTTTGAGAATTCTTTTTATAATTAAAATCTTTCTCAAACCAAACCGTTCCTTCGTAAAAAAACAATCTTTCGTCTTTACTGTTCCAGTCAGACGGAATATCCATTGTGGCTGAAGTTGCAAAATTATATTCGCTTAAATCTGTGGTGTTGAATTTTTTATTTTCGAAAAATCCGTTGTTTTTAAACGGCATTAAACGATAATCATAATATCCGTTTTCAAGCGGATCTACAATATAACTCCATTTTCCGTTTAGGTTGATGTTGTTTCGTGACGCAATATTCGCGAGTAACGGAATTTCCTGCGCCATCGTTTTCCCAAAAATCAGAAAAGTAAAACACAGCATTATTATTTTTCTCATAGCTTAAATCATTTTTAATTTTTTATTATAATTTTTAATATTTAGATGCACTTTTTTAGGAGCTAATCCCGCTATTCGTTTCAATCTTTTGTGGCGAACCCCGCCACAAAAGGATTTCCACTTCTATCGGGGCTAGGGCAGTCATTTTCATAAGAATGTTTTCGATTCCGAGGAACGAGGAATCTCCGTTAGTAGCTCGACAAACTATATCCTTTGTGTTAGTTTCTTGTGGAGATTCCTCTTTCCTCGGAATGACAAGATTGTGAGTAATATTGCACGATTGCATCGATCGCATTTACTTCCGTTAAAAAAATTAATCTCTATTTCTTATCAAAATACTGCGTCAATTCATACGCATTATCATTGATGATTTTCATCTCTTTTAGTAAAGGAGTATAGGGCTCAAACGCACTGTTTACAATACCTTTATTCGAATCTCTGTTTGAATAATCAGTCGTTAAATCTTCGGGATCATTATCCATATATTTAAACCAATGCCATCCCACCGAATTTTTATTTTTAAGTAATTCCAAAGTGAAATTCTGATAGAAAAGCCCTCTCTCTTTCTGCGTTCGAACGAGCCATCCGGCACCGGTATTATTAGGCAATCCAGAATCTTCTCCTTTGGTATACCATTCGGTAATTAAAAACGGTTTTCCTGACCATTCGTCCCAATTGTTCATTAAATCCTGACTCGGTTCCCACTTTCTATAATGGTTGATCGAAACAATATCCATGTATTTTCCGGCCACTTTAAAAATCTCCGGATTTGTTAATTCCTGTTCTTTATCCTGATTAAAACGACATCCTAAATAAAGATGATTGGGATCTGCTTTTTTAAGCGCCGCTGTTACCTTTTTCATATAGGTTTCAAAATAAAAAGCAGTAAATGCCATTCTATCTTCCTGATTTACATCTGATATCGAAGCATTAAAACCTTTTCTTTGATCCAGCCATTCTTTTGCGGCGAGATAACCTTGTTCATCTTTGGCCAATAAAGTTAAATGTTTATCTAATGCGTCGTTATACCATGGCAGTTCATTATCAGTAAAATAACCCATCAAATACTTATCATTTTTGTACTGAGAAACATCTTTGAATGCTTTTTCGATATACGCATCAAATTCTTTATCAAAAACCATAACCAGATCAAAACGGTAATTTTGCCAGTTGGCTTCTTTGTATTTTCCGCCGTATTTTTTAATATGATCAGAATGGTACATTCCCATTGGGGAAACAATAACCGTATAAACCAACGGATTTTCTCCTTTTCGAACTAAGTCTGTATTCGACCACGCGCCTACTCCGTTAAACCCATTATCACGAAGTAATTTTGATTCTTGTTTCAGCCAATTTTCAGGACTTCCAAATTTTTTATCAAATGTTTTTTGCTGATTTACAGAACGGCCCGCATTAAAAACAGCAACTCCTTTATAAATAAACGGATAACCTTCGGGATCGATAATCCACCATCTGTTGTCTATTTTTTGAGTTCTAAAAAATCCTGTAGCTTCTTTTTGCCAGACTTTTGATCCTCCGTAAATCGAAATTGGTTCTTGTTTTTTAGTTTTAAATCCGGGTAGTTTATCAACCGTTTTGGCTTCATACGATATCCATTTGGGATCTAAAGCGTTTTGTCGGGCTTCGACTTTTTGATATTTAATACTATTCTGCGCCTGCAAAGAAATCAGGTTTATTAAACAGAATATGAGATAAAGGAAATGCTTCATTACATTAGTTTTTATTTTTTTAAAGAAGTTTTTTTAGTACTCAGTCGCAGTATTCAGTTCTCAGTCGCGGTCTCAGTTTTCAGTTTAACACTACTGATAACTGAGACTGAGAACCGTGACTGAGAACTGAGACTGTAAACTGAGACTGAGTTCACTCTAATTATTTCGATAAATAGATATGATCAATATCGAAAATGTAATTATTTAAAGCTCTTACATCTTCCGGATCAACGCTTCTTAAAACCAAAATATCCTTAATTTTAGTAAGATCTAATGCCGAATTCTGTTTTTTGTATTCTGCGATTGGGATCTTAACCATATTCCAGCTTCCATCTCTTTTTAATCCGTATAAATTGCTTGTGGCATCAAATTCTACATAACCTGTATTCGAGGCGTCTTTCATTCTAAATCTGATTTTTCCCGTGCTAGTTGTTCTTACCGCCATATTGATATAAGTGTAAGAAGTGATATCCGTGAAATTTACAAACGACAGAATTGCCATTGCCCATTTGGCTTCAGCTGCAGGCGGCGTGGCTGGAAGAGAAAAATTTCTATAAGCACCTTCATAACCATCAGTAGCCACTTCTTTAAGTACAAACTGATTGCTTGAAACCCAATTTAAAACAGGAGCGGTTTTGGTAAAATCAGTATTATCAGAGTAAATTTTAAGCGCATCAGCCGGAATAACAATTGGTGGCGTTGCAGGAGCTTCGACCTCAACAGTAAAAGTTTTCTTTTGTGTAGTATTATCCACAAAAGTAATTTCGAGAGTTGTTATAAAAGTTCCACCTTTAGTATATTTTACCTCAACATTTGGCTCGATTGAAGATCCCGGAGCCCCGCCCTGAAAAGTCCATTTTACAGCACGTACTTTTGTTGACGCATCGGTATAAGTAACTATTTCTCCTGCTTTAACAGAGGTATTGGTCGAAGTTGCTTCTAATTTTCCCTGATTATAAAGATAAACTTCACGTACATCATCATCGCAGGAAAGCAAACCTATCGAAAGCACTAGAAACAAGTATTTTAATTTGGCTATATTATTTAGTTTTATGTTCATGATTTCTTTTTTTGATTATTTTTTTTTAAGAGAATAAACGAAAGAGTAGACAGAAGAAAAAAGAAAGAACAAAGAACAAAGAACAAAGAAGAAAGAGAATAGACCTCAGCAAATTTTGATTCTTGTTTTTTTTAAGAGAATAGAATAAAGAAGATAGAGAAAGTATTCCTCATCTAATCTTGCTTCTTGTCTCTTGCTTCTTGTCTCTTGCTTCTTGTCTCTTGCTTCTTGTCTCTATATTCTATATTCTAAAATTCTATTTCAACCCGTCTAAAAATCCCTGATATGCTTGTTTTTTATTATAATCAGCATCTAAAAGTAACGGATACTCTTTAGGATGCCAAAAACTTGTCAGCCAGGTATATTTATCGGTTACACCCCAGGTTGAAATGGCAAATTTTTGATTTTGAGGCAGTTCTTCATACATTGTTGTAATGTATTTATAGGTTTCAGATTGTTTTTGCTGTTCGACATCATTAAACACATACGAATCTGATTTTGCAGTATTTACTTTGATATCCAATTCTGAAATATGAATTAGCAATCCTGTTGAAGCCAGATCTGTAAAACCGGTTTTCATAGTTTGTCGGTTGGTATCGGTCGCATAATGAAACTGATCTCCTAAACCATCAATTGGCACTCCGTTGGCTTTGAATCTGGTGACCATTTTTTTGATAGCAGCTCTTTTTCCTCCATCAATAACAACGCTGTAATCATTGTAAAATAATTTAGCATCCGGATCTGCTGCTTTTGCATATCTAAAACATCTTCCGTAAAATCCAATTGGGTCTTTAAAAAGTGAATTAATAACCGTTTCGTTTCTTAAAGCTCCTCCATCTGCAAAAACCTCGTTTACAACATCCCAGCTTTTTACTTTTCCCTTATAATGTCCTACAACATCTGTAATATAAATTTTGACTTTGGCTTCAAATGCAATTGAATCGTATTTGGCATTTTTAAACCATTCCGGAAACGAATCGTACCAAATCAATGTATGCCCATGAACTTCCAGACTATTGTCTTTGGCAAAATTTACCAGATAATCTCCCGCTGTATAATTGTAAGCTGTTGAAGAAGTCCAGATACTTGCCATTTTCATTTCGTATTCGGCTGTAATTTGACTGTAATGTTTTAAGACTGCATTTTTAAAATTGGCTTCATTTTGCAGATCTTTCATTTTTACTGCAGCGCCAATTTTAAACTTTGCTTTTTCTTTTAAAGTCAATGTTGGAGTTGGATTCACCGGAGATCCATTATCATCAACATTAATGAAAACTGTTTTTTCGTCGTTGCTGCAAGAAGCAAACAACAAAGCGGTTAACAGACCTAAAATATATTGTTTCTTTATCATCGTGTTATTTTTTATTTGATCTGGAAATCAAAACCAAATTCAATTTCCAGCTCGATTGTTACTAACAAAAACTTGATTATTAACTCGTTGGCGGTAATTCATAAAAAAAACAATTAAACACATAGAAACATAGATTTTATGCTTTTAAAAAAGTAAATCAAAAAGAAACTTGTTTCTCACACATAGTCCCGATAGCTATCGGGATGAATTAATGCAAGTGAAACGCCTTTATTGACTTCAGTAATTCTATGTTTCTATGTGTTAAAAATAATTACACCCAACGGTTTGATTCTAATTAATTATATCCCACATTAAATCCTGCCGGTTTTCCCATTAAATCGATCTGAGTTTGCGGTATAGGCATATTGACCATTACTGGTGTCATTTTTAAAGGCACTTCTCCTGCACTTGTTCCTGATGGACTTGAACGGAAATATAGATTTTGTCTTTCTACCAAAAGTCCTAATCGTTTTAGCAAAAACCATCTGTTGTTTTCGAACGCCAATTCTCTGGCTGATTCATCCAAATAATTATTTAATGTCCAGCTGGTCAAATCAAAAGTTGTTACGGTACTTTCTGGATTTCCGGTATAACCTCTTCTTCGCACTTTATTCAAATAAGCCAGTGCTTTTGTGTCGTTACCCAGATTGTGATATGCTTCAGATGCCAATAAATACGTTTCGGCCAATCTGTAATACATATAATCTTTGTAACTGTTGGATGTCATAGGCAGTTTTTCTGTATCGTGGTATTTTTTCAAACTCCAGTGCCAGGCTCTGTAATTTCCGTTTGGAGCCGCAATTGCCGGATTGGTAATCGGCTGGCCAAATTTCGGGTTACCCGGAACATTGATTTTATAATCCTGATAATTATCCGAATAATAATAGGTTTTAAACCTCAAATCATTTGCCTGATCGTAAAGTGATTTTAAATAATTGTTGGGATAAAACCATCCTAAAGACTGACCTCCATAAGCCACATCCTGAATCATTTCACTTGCATTTAATTCATAAGGTCTATGAGTAAAAACGCTTCCCAGCCAAAAACCTCCTCCGCCTGCCAAATCATCACTAGGTCCTAATAGAAAATCTCTTTGATAAGTAAAAAGTGATTCTTTATGGTTGGCATTTTGTCCCCAAACCTCAGCCAGTGGTACTAAACCGTGAGTTCCGTCATTGATAATCGCATCAAATTGCGCTGCTGCTTCTGTCCAGTCTTGCTGCCACAAAGCACTTTTACCACGAATGTGTCTTGCAACACCTTGTCCGTAACGTCCTGCATCTACCTTAAAAGGAAGATTTGCTATTGCATAATCCAGATCGCCGTCGATTAATTTGTAAACATCGGCATCGCTGGCAACTTTATATTCTGCTACATCATTAATGTTTTCCGGCGTTGTTGGAATGGTATCAATTAAGATTCCGCCGTACATTTGTTTTAAATCCAAGTACAATTCCCCTCTTATAACACGTGCTTGTGCCACCAGTCTTTTCTTCGCATTTTGATCCATATTAATAGATCTTGCCGAAGTTATAATAGCAGAACATCTGTCGATAATTTTATATCCCTGAATCCATTTTGATCCTGTAAAAGATTGCGGATTATGTCCTGTACCATAAGGTGTATTCCAGGTTCTGTGCAATCCTAAATCGGTGGCAACCATAAAAAATACATTGGCCCATAAATCGCTATTATCTCCGGATGGCGAATTATAATACCTCATCTGGTTGTAAAGTGCATTTACTCCAACTTCTAAACCTGCCGGAGAAGTGTAGATATAATCTACAGAAATCTGATCTTTTACGTTTTCTTCCAGAAATTCTTCGCACGAAGTCAGTCCTAAAGAAAGTCCGAATATCAAAACAAATAGAAAATTTATATTTTTCATAATCTTGTTATTTTTATTTTATTGATGTCTTAAATGTGCTGTTAGAAACCTACTTGCAAGCCTATAACACAAGTAACAGGTTCTGGATAATCGTTTATATCTTTTTCAGGACTGTACGATTGATAATCTGTAATGGTAATTAAATTACTTCCTGTTACATACAATCTCATATTACTCAATCCTAATGATTTAAGTGTATTTTCAGGAAACTTAAATCCAAGAGATACATTTTGTAAACGAATATAAGAGGCATCCTGTAATCCTAAAGTATTGATATACGGCGGATCGTTTCCGTCTCTTGGTCTTGGCCAGTTTCCTCCCGGATTTTCAGGTGTCCAGTAATCTTGTTTAATACCGTTTTTAACTCCTCTTAAAGAACCTCCTTTTACATAATCATATAAAAATAAATTGTCTCTTGTAACGCCCTGAACTGTATAAATATCTGCCGAGAAATCGAAACGTTTGTATTCTAAACTCACTGAAAAAGTTCCGAACCAATCCGGCATTTTTGAAGTGATTACCCTATCCTGATCCGGATTTGGATTTGCACCGTTTGACGGATCTGCATCGTATAATTTTATATCTCCCGGATACAAAGTTGTTCCTGTAACAATAGGGATATTTTCGCCTTGCTGATAAATTCCAACAGCTTTATAGCGGTAATACACATCAATTGGTTTACCGATGAACCATAGGTTTCCAACAGAATCGTCTTCTCTTCCGTCTCCGTTGGCATCTTTACCATAAATGCTTACGATGCTGTTTTTGTTTTTGGTGAAAGTTGCGCCAAGACTCAGTCTAAAATCTTGTTTTTTGATCAAATCTCCGTTCAAAGTAATCTCTAAACCTTTGTTATTTACTTTACCAAGATTGGACAATTTGGTTGTATATCCTGTATTTGCATTTAGCGTTTCATAGATTAATAAGTCTGACGTATCAGTATTATACACCTCAACCGTTCCTGTTAATCTGTTTTTGAATAAACCAAAATCAGTGGCAAGGTTTAACTGTGTTGACGTTTCCCAACGCAAATCCGGATTAGACAATTGTGAACCCGGAACATAACCGGATACTTTTATTCCGTTGATGATATAATCTCTTTGATCTGCCACTGCCATACTTTGGTACGGATCTTTGGGCTGATTCCCTACTTTACCATAACTGGCTCTTAATTTTAAATTGCTCAAAACAGGAACGTGCTCTTTCATAAAACTTTCGTTCGAAACATTCCAGGCAGCATTTACAGCAGGAAAAAATCCCCATTTATTGTTTTTACCAAATACTGATGATCCATCGGCTCTGCCCGAAACTGTAAAATAATATCTGTTATCGAAATCATATTCTAATTTTCCTGCAAATGAAATTAGCGATCTTTCATTTCCGCCAATTTCAGGTGTATTCAGAAAAGCACTTTCTAAACCGTAAATTCCCAAAATATCACTCGGAATCCTGTTTGATGAATTTTTAAATTCATTGTATTCTGATGATGTTATTTCGTAAACTCCCGTTGCACTAAAATGGTTTTTCTCCGCCAGTTTAAAATTGTAATTTAAAATATTACTAAACTGATATTCTACATTATCCTTAAAAAGAATACTGCCGCTTCCCTGCCCTGAATTTGCGATTCCTGAAAGTGATCTAGAAGAATTAAAATTCATTGCTTTGTAATTCCACGATCTGCGGCTGGCATTCAATTTATAGGTAAAACCTTTTAAAATGTTGATATCCAGAAACACATTCATGATGTCGTTTCTGTTTAACTCATTTGTATTGGTTTCGTAAATATCAATAAGCGGATTTGGTGTTTCCTGAATTCCACCCGGAAGATGGCGGAACGAACCATCATCATTGTAAATTTTACCCAACGGTGATGTATTAATGGCATTATTTAAAATATTACCCACATTTGGACGATTTGACTCTGAAAACTGAAGCGAAAGATTCATTCCCACTTTAAGCCAGTCGCTAATTCTTTGGTCAACATTAATTCTCATGGCTACTTTTTCGAAGTCCGTATTAGGTACAACTCCCGAAGTATTGATGTAGTTTAAACTCGTAAAAATGCTTGTTTTATCTGTTCCTGACGAAACACTCAAACTATGGTTGTTGGTAACGCCGGTTCTTAAAGCGTATTTTTCCCAATCGATATATTTTCCTGATTGAACCGACTCTAATTCAAGCGGAGAAAAAACCTGATTATCTGGTCTGTAAACACCATTATTACTTGTTCTATAAGCTTCTCTTTTTAATTGAGCAAACTCTTCGCCACTATAAATATCAAAATTTCGGTTGATTGTCTGCACTCCCGAGAATCCATTGTAAGCAATTTTTGCCTTTCCTGTTTTTCCTCTTTTCGTAGTAATCAAAATAACCCCATTTGATGCTCTTGCTCCATAAATAGACTGCGCGGCGGCATCTTTTAAAATTTCTAAAGAAGCAATATCATTGGCATTAATATCATTAATACTTCCTATAACTATACCGTCTGCAATTACGATAGGTTCGTTACTTCCGTTAATTGATTTTTTTCCTCTAATTTGTATAGAAGAAGAACTTCCCGGCCCTCCATCGGATAAAGTTACCTGAACTCCTGCGGCTTTACCTCTCAGCATTTCTCCCACATCAGAAGTGGCTACTTTTATCATGTCGCCCGGTTTTACAGAGGCAACAGAACTAATTACATCGCTCTTCTTTTTTGTTCCGTATCCTACAACTATAATTTCATCCAGCGCCTGAGAGCTTGCTTTCATGACTACTTTTAGATTCTGTTTATTTTCGGTTGGAACCGAAACCTCATCCATCCCGATAAAAGAGAATACCAATATGCTCTTTGCCCGAACATTGATACTAAAGTTACCATCAAAATCGGTCTGAACTCCTTTTGATGTTCCTTTAGAAAGTACATTTACGCCTGGCAAGGGTAAGCCCTGGCTATCGACTACTTTTCCTGTGATCGAGGTTTCCTGTGCATTCGTTGTGGTCGAAAGGATGCACATAAACAGTAGTAAAATTACTTTTAGATAATTTCCTCCAAGAAAAAACATCTTTTCATGTTTGTTTTTTTTCATAGTTATTGTTTTGGTTAGTTAGTATAAAAATCAGTCATGATTTCATTGCAAATGTGACTAATAAATGACGTTTTTAGGGGAGGAAGATATTCGTTTTTAGGGGGATTAATGTGCTTATTTGCAGTTTTAGGCTTTAAAAAAACGGTATTCGTAATAAAAAACTTAAATTTTTGAAATTCGATTAATTTTCATGTTTTAAATTTAGTTTAACCGCAAAGAGCACGCTAAGAATAAAAACGCAAAGTCCGCAAAGCTTAATTAAACTTTGCGGACTTTATGTATAATTAGACGCGGATTTTACTGATTTGCTTCGCAAAGACGCGGATTAAACGGATTTTAATTTGTTAATTGTTTTTAAAATATCTGCGTGAATCTGCGCTTTCGCGAAAGCGAATCTGTTTCATTAGCGTTCAATTAAACTTTATGGCTAACTATTCAAATGAGAGTTTTTGTATTCAGTAGGTGATAAATTATAAAACCTTTTAAATTCTTTACTGAAATGTTTTCGATCATTAAAACCCACCATGTTGGTAACTTCTGATACTGAATAACTGGTGTTTATTAATAAACTGGCAGCTTTCTTTAGTCGCATATTTTTTATAAAACCGGCTACGGATTGATTGGTAAGAGTTTGTACTTTTTTATAAAGCACGGTTCTGCTCATTCCTATTTCGCGAACCAGATCGTTGACATCAAAATCAGTATTATCGATGTTGGCTTCGATGATCAGTGTTAGTTTTTTTACGAATAAACCTTCGGGTGTGTTTGCATTTTCATCCTCAGCATCTGTAATAAACCCGTCTCCGTATTTCTGACGCATTATTTCTTTGGCCGATAATAAATTGGCTATTGTCAGTTTCAATTCTTCAATACTAAAAGGTTTCGAAATATAAGCATCTGCTCCTGTTGAAAGTCCTTCGATTCTGTTTAAAGTAGATGATTTCGCCGTTAGCAGAATAACCGGAATATGATTGGTATTGATACTTGTTTTTAGAATTTTACACAATTCAAAACCGTCCATTTCCGGCATCATGACATCGGTTACGATAAGGTCCGGAATTTCTTTTTCCATGTATTCCAGTGCTTTTATTCCGTTTGTAAATTTCAGGACTTTGTAATCGCTGTATAAAATATCATATACAAAAGAGAGCACTTCTTCGTTGTCTTCAATAACCAAAACAGTCTTTTTGTTGCTGTTTTCCGGTTCTTCAATATATTCCGCCTCATAGGTTTCAATCTCAGTTTTCACATCCGAAATTGGGTTTGCATTTTCTTCTATCTTAATGGCATTTTCAACAATCTGCGACTTCTTAAAATGGTCTTTTCCTTTCTTTAATGTAATGGTAAAAATCGTGGTAAAATTAGCATCAGCTTCGGTTTGCACTTTAATTTCTCCGTGATGCAGTTCTACAATACTTTTGCTTAAAGCAAGACCTATCCCGCTTCCTAAATTGGCGCTTCCGCGATCATCCAGCTGGAAAAAGTTTTTGAAGATTTTCTTTTTCCTGTTTTCAGGAATTCCAATACCATTGTCTTTTACTTTAATGTCTATCGAATCCGGATCATCTGCCTTTTGCTCTACAGCTATGGTGATACGGCCGTTTTTGCTTGTGAATTTAAATGCATTTGCAAGCAGGTTATAAATTACCTTTTCCATCTGATTTTTATCAAAATAGAGCATTACAGTATTGATATTGAGCACAAATTTGTAATCAATCTTTTTCTCTACTGCAAATCCGCGAAAAGATTCATAAATATCAAAACAGAAAGAAACAATATCCTGCTGTTCGCAATAGATTTTCATACTGCCTTTTTCTGCTTTCCTGAAATCCATTAATTCATTGACCAGTTTTAATAATCGGTCTGAATTATTTTTGATGACTTTTAATTTATGTTCGAGGTTTGAATCCTTTTCGGCACTGCTTAAAAGTTCTTCAACAGGGCCGCTTATCAACGTTAGCGGCGTTCTGATTTCGTGCGAAACATTCGTAAAGAAATCCAGTTTCATTTTGTACAATTCCTCTTGCCTTTCTTTCTCGACCTGTTCCAGATAAAAGGCTTGTTTTAATAATTCTCTATTTCTAAAAAAACGGAACAATAAAACGCCTCCCGCCACTAACAATCCAAAATAAAAGATATACGCCCACCAGGTTTTCCACCATGGCGGCAGCATGATAATTTTTAAGGTTTTTACAGATGGATTCCATTTTCCGCCGGCATCAGAAGTTCTTATTTTAAGGAGATAAGTTCCTGAATTTAAATTTGTCAGGTTAATATAATGCTGTGAACCTATGGTATGCCAATCGTCTTTATTAAAAGAGCTTTCTAATTTATAAGCATATACATTCTTTTCAGGATTTACGAAATTCATGGCACTAAATTCAAGTCCAATATATCCCTGATCGTAACCCAGCGTAATTTCTGAAGTTTCGCTGATATCATTTTCTAACGGAATTTCTTTATTGCCAGGTCTAATTTCTTCATTATTCACGATAAGTTTCGTCAAAACGATTTCTGCCTTATCTTCGGTCTTTATTAATTTTGAAGGATTAAAAATGATTAGTCCGTTTGATGATCCAAATACCAGTTTATTATTCTGGAGTTTTGTGCTGCTGTTGTTTGAAAATTGTTTCACTTTCAAACCATCTTTTGAAGAATAATAGGTAATCTCAAAATCAGCAATTGCAGGTACCGTTTTAATTTTATTTGTTTTTATCTGATACAATAAATTATTGTCACTGACCCAAATAGTACCTTCCGCATCTTCTGAGATACTTTTTATGGTTTCATCTGTAAAACCTTTTGCTTTATTAATTTCAAAAAAACGTTCCGATTTTTCATCAAATAAATTAATTCCGCCACTTTCAGCACCAATCCAAAACCTGTTTTTCGAATCGGTAAACATCACCGTAAGACTATTGTTAGGCAAACCGCTCTTTCCTCCTGTTTTAAAAACTTTGGTGACTTTTTTTAATCGTTTATCAAAATAATTCAAACCATATTGAGTGGCAATCCACAAACCATTTTGTCGGTTTGCGATATCGGTAATGAAGTTATCGCTGAGGGAATTTCCGCTGCCATCGGCCATGTAACTTTCTACAGAACCTTCTGGTGTTACTTTTTTGAGTCCGTTTCCGTTGGTGCCTACCCAAAGATCTCCGTTATCCATTAATAAGGAGGTTATGGGTCTTTCTCTCTCTTTTGAATCTTTTTGAGAAAGCGGAATATTACTGAAGGTTTTACTGTTTTTATTAAATTTAAACAATCCGTTAAAAGTTCCGCAATACAAATTCTGATCGTTCTGGTTTACCAAAGCAGTGACCATATTCACTGTCTTTTCAAAATCATAATGGTCTATTAAAAACGAATCATTTCTATTGTTTTTAAAGTCTAAATGATTCAGTCCGCCGCCGTTTGTTCCCACCCATAAAGCACCATCGTTTTCTTTTGCAACAGCATTTACATAGGCATTATTGAGTCCGAAACCAGGTTTGATAACCTCGCGGATATTCGTAAAATTGGTGTTGCTTTTTTGAAAAAAGTTAACTCCGCCGCCGTTTGTACCAATCCAGATATCGTCATGACGGTCTTTCAAAAAACACTTTACATCATCGTCAGAAAGGCTGTAACTCGTTAAGGGATTGTGTTTGTAATTGGTAAATTCCTTTTTATCCTTTTTAAAAACGCACAAACCATTTTTGGTGGCAAACCAAATAGTGTTGTCATCTACAATTGTTATATCATTAATCCAATTGGAAGACAAGCTTCGTTTATTATTAAAATCGACTACATAATTGGTTACTGAATTCTTAGTTTTAGAATAATGAAATGCACCATTTGTTTCGGTTGCAAACCACAAATCGCCATTTTTTTCCTTAATGATTTTCCAGATTTTAGATTTAAGCAAAGTACCGTTCTCGCTTAAAGCCTGAGGCAGATTTTTCTTCGATCCGTTTTTAGGATCAAAACATTCCAGTCCTTTTGCCGTACCCACTAATACACCATATTGAGCATCATAGAACAAAGACAGAACCCTGCTTTTTCTAAAGGGTGAATTGTGATCGTTTGAGATTTCTTCTAATAAATATTTTTCCTTATTAAGGCGTTTGATTCCTCCAAAAGTTCCAATCCAGATTCTGTTATGATCGTCCTGAATAATCGACGAAATATAGTTTCTGCCTCCTTTTACTTTTAGAACATCGACCCTTAAAAAACTATTTTCTTTTTTATTAAAGAGGTTCAGGCCATTGTTGGTTCCTATCCAAAGTTGTTTTTCATTATCTTCTAAAATAACGTTGATATGACTGTTGCTTATCGTATTTAAGATGTCTTTGTTGTAAATATATCTCAGAAAATTATAGCCGTCATAACTAATTAATCCGTTTGCAGTTCCTATCCATACAAATCCTTTTTTGGTTTGATGAATGCTCGAGATCATACTTTGCGAAAAACTCACATCATAATTAATATGATCAAAATATAAATCCGAATTCTGGGCAAGAGAACTAAACGAAATTGAGTACAATAAAATACAACTTAAAATATACTTTTTAATGCTTTTCATATCTGAAATAAATAAGAGCTCAACAATTAAATTTTGAATTGATTTGATACAAAAGAGGTGTCAAACGTCCTGCAAGGTAAATCTAATACAAAAAACAGAAGTCTCTATATTTTCTTTTTAAGGGGTGTATTTGTACTTATTGTAAACAACAAATACGCATTAAACAAAAAAAACCTATAAATCAACAATTTAAAGGTTTTTAGTTTTTATAATTCCAGAATAACAGAAGCTTTACATCATGGTATTAATACGGATACTTGCTTTTATTAATGCTAATGCAGAAATTTTTGAAATATGAATATCTTTTGGCTGATGATGTGAATTCTGACTTACCAATTTCACAAAGTCAGATCCTTGGTCTGATTTCTGAACATACTTTACTGTAATATATTCTTCCCAGTCATTTAGCTTCACACTTAAAAGATACATCTCACCAAAAAAGATATTTTCGAATTCGGTTTCTTTATACAGAACAATATCTCCTGATTTTAAAAGTGGATACATACTGTCTCCAGTTACAGAAATGGCTCCGTCACATTTTGGCAGATTAGGAATTTTTATCGTATCCAGAACTCTTTGCGGTTTTCCACTATTAAATAATTCTCGTAGACCCGCTACAGCTTCTAAATCATATAAAGGTATTTCCTGACTCATATGTAGTGAATCGATTGTTTTTCGGTCATTATTCATAATTACAATATTAGCATTATCCTCTTTTATCATAGATCCGTTTCCGGTAAGAAGCCACTCGGAATTAATCTCCGGATAGTGATGTAAAATTTTACACGCTTTATCTGTTCCCATATTACTGCTGTTATCTAAAAACTTATTAGAAAAGCCTAAATCATTACAGAACTTATATTTAGTAATCCCTTTATAATCAAGGTATTCTCTCATTCTTTCCGTTGACCCCATAAAAAGATGTATTTTTTTACGTTAAAAATTTGTTTTGATGTATTATTTTACATTATATTTGCAAAGTAAAGAAAAACAAATATAAAAAACAAGATAATTAAGCACAAATTTAGATGTAGCAGAAATTCAATCAAAAACAGAATAACAAATAACCTCCTCAATATAAATTAATTATAACAACATTAAGACCTTAAGAAATAAAAAATAAACCACTACGTCAAATAGGAATAAAACTACGAATAAGCAGTAATATTAATCACTAATTATAAAAAATCTATTTATTATTACTTAAAAACTATAAAAAATGGAAACACATCAAATCAAGGAAAAAATTCAGGAACTGGAAAATTGGCTGATTGAAAATCCAAACAGTCCCGAGAGAAATTTAATCGAATCTGATATCAATCACTTAAGAACCTTAATCACTAAAAATCATGAATAGAAATCAAATTGAAGAACGTATTGCTTTATTATATCTGGCATTACAATATTGCTCAGAAAGAACAAAAACTTTCACAGCCGGAGAAAGAATCTGCATTAATCAGGAACGTTTTCAATGGATGCATATTCTGGATAATGAAACAGCTTCATCCCGACCAGTTTCACCGCAAATTGAATACAAAATAAAAGAGGTTTTGAAACTTGCCCACTTCTATAATTTCAAACCTTATTATGGTGATCCTTTTAAAGAAGAAATTTTATTACATAACTAAATGCCAATATATTATGAATACTCCCTTAACAAACACAATCAACCCAAATATGGATTTATCTCAGTTTTCTGCACAACAATTAAAAGAGGCTCTAAATCGAATTGAAAATAAAAAAAATGAAGAAAGAGATGCTTATAAAAAACTGGTAGCAGAAACGATTCCCAAAGCACTTTCGAGACTGCATGAGACCTCTGAAATGATGCGAAATGCTAAAACAGAAACTTTTAGATTATTTGAAACTATTCTGGATTTAAAAAATCAGGTTTATGGTTTTAAAGAAAAACAAATGTCGCATACTTTCTCTAATGATAAAGAGGAAATTACGATTGGATATCGCATTAATGAAGGCTGGGACGATACTGTAACCATTGGAATTGAAAAAGTACAAAACTATATTTCGTCTCTTTCTACAAGTAAAGAAACGGCATCGCTGGTAAAAATTGTTTTCAATTTACTAAAGAAAGATGCTAAAGGTAATTTAAAAGGTTCACGAGTTCTGGAACTTCAAAAACTAACGAAAGAATTTAATAATGAAGAATTTACAGATGGGGTTGAAATTATTGCTTCGTCTTTTAAGCCTATTCGCTCAAGCTGGTTTATCGAGGCAAACAGAATTGATGAAAATGGTGTAAAAATCAATATTCCGTTGTCTATGTCGTCAGTAGATTTTTTACAGGGTTATGCTTTTAATTTTTTTAATCAGCAAAACGAGCAAAGTCATGCAGCTTAATAATGATATATACGTTTCGGCTCTTTTAGCCTTGCTGCTTATTGCAACCAACTTAAAACCAATACTTTTATTTCGTGAATGGTTTTATTTCAGAATCAAAATAATTTTTAAACAATACTTAAATGAGCGTAAAAATAAAACCAATTACAGACCACGAAAGTTACAAGGTTAATGAACATACAATTTTTAAAGACGGACTTGGAAACTGGAACTGCAAAAATAACCTTTCGAATAAAGAACGTCAGGCTTTTAACCAATATGAAAGCATCGTAATCAAAAATCCGAGATTCAAAAAACATACAACAGCCACTTATAAAGGCTGAAAAAATCCCTCACTATCTGCATAAAAAAACTTAGCAGACATAAAAAAAGGTTCCTGTTTATCACTTTTTTTTTGAAGGAAAACAGGAACCGAAGATGGGCTCTTTTTACCCAAAAAGCAGCCAAAAACCATTCTTTCTGTAAAGTTCCCAGTCTTAAGAGCTGCGGAACGAGATCATAATAGGAAGAGTACTGACCTCAATTGTTAAAAAAAAATCTTTAACAAATATCACCTCAGAACGAGGTTCTTAACAAAATGGCATTTGAAGGAGAAAACCATTACTAAAAAAATTAAATGGTTTGGCTGCTGTAACTCTTATATCATTACTTTATTATTCAGGTAATTTTTAATAGTGATTAAATCTTCATTTTAAACTTCGTTCGCTTTTTCAAAATCTTTTCTTCATTTTCTATCACACCATAAATATTATTATCATGCCTATATCATCCAACAGAAGCCTCGGAATTCAAAAAAATAAATTACTGCGTTACAAACTTGTTAAAGAGTTGTATCAAAAACATAAAACAGAAGATATTCCTACTACCGTAGTATGGCGAAAATATGTGTATCCTGTTTATCCTATTTCAAGAACTACCTTGTATGAAATTCTTTGTACGCCTATTACTTCAGAATTGAAAAAAATAGAAGAACTTATGAGTACTAAGAAAAAATCTTCTTAATTACTATAAAAGAAAATCAAATCTTTTAATTGTAAAAAAACTTGTTTTTACAATGCAAAGATGACTCGTTTACCTCTGTAAAAATGAGTTCTGTTCGCTTCCTTTACAACTATGTAAAGCCCTAGAATACAAATGTTCGCAGACCTTGCATTCGTTTTTTTTAGGGCTTTTTTTACCCAATCTTTGCAATCTCAAACGGAAAGAACCCGCTACAATCTCACTGTAATTTACAAGATTGTAAATCCCAAAAAAAACGACATCCTACTGTTGTTTCTCAAAAAACATATTTAACCTAACATTCAACATTAACATTCGATGGAGCAATTTCTATACCCCACTCTAACCGCATTTTTTGCCGCCTTTATTACCTGGTTTTTCTCAATGCGAAAATCATTGGCTCAGGACAGAGCCGCCGAACTTGACAATGCCGTAAGTGCCGTAAAATATTACCGTGATCTTCTGGATGACCTTACTGCCCGACTTACAGCAGCTACCGATACCATAAAAAAAATGGAAATACAACACAAAGAACTCATGCTTATCAACCAGCAATTGGTTGATGAATTACAAAAATTCAAACAACTAAACGGAAAAAATTCATGACACTAATTAAAAAAACCTTAGAAATCGCTACGGCACAAATTGGTGTCGAAGAAATTCCCAGAAACAGTAACTCCGGCCCTGAAGTCGAGATTTATTTAAGAAGCGTAGGACTTTCAAAAGGATATGCCTGGTGCATGGCTTTTGTATACTGGTGCACCCAAAATGCGGCATTGCAGATTAACGCAAAAAATCCTTTAAAGAAAACGGCAGGAGTTCTGGATCAATACAACTCAAGACCGCTTTTGGTAAAAAAAATTCCGCAGGCAGGAGACATTTTTATTCTGGATTTAAAAAATGGTTTAGGCCATACCGGATTTGTAGAAAAAGTAGTCGGAACCATGATTTACACTATCGAAGGAAATACAAATGATACAGGCGGCCGTGAAGGCTATAAAGTAGCCCGAAGAAAACGAGATATAAAAAGTATAAAGGGCTTTTTGCGCCTGCAAAATTAAATTAAAAACCAACTATCATGACGACTAAAAAACTAAAATGCTTTGTTCTCTCCCTATTTATTATCCTGATTGTGATTTCATGCCGAAGTCCTAAACCCGTGCAAAACGAAAACAAAGTACAAACCATCAATATTACAGAAACTTTGCATGATACTGTTTTTAAAATTGCTAAAGACAGTAGTTCCTATAACGCTTTACTGGACTGTATTAACGGAAAAGTAGTTCTTAAAAATGTTATTCAGGCCGAACCAGGGCGTACATTAAAAAGCCCAAGGGTTCGACTTGATAACAATAAACTCAGCGTAGACTGCGACCTGAAAGAACAAGAGCTATACGCTTTCTGGAAATCGAAACAAGTAAAAGATGTTCAGGAAAAAACAATCACGATTACCAAGTTTGTCAATCATTTAACTTTTTGGCAAAAGGTGCAAATCTGGATGGGAAGACTGCTTCTGCTTGTACTGCTCTTTCTAATTGGGAGATTCGCGTACAAATTCTATAAGCCTTTATGGTTTAAATAAATCAATTTTTAAATAATACATTAAATAAATATGTCTGCACAATCTCATTTTTTCGTGGAGTCAGGAGGCCTTACGCAAAGTAAGGAACAAGCTTTTGGTCCCGTCTCGAGCACTCAGTTTAACCTCACCTCCAAATTCAATTTAGATACTGCTAAAAAAGCCTATTCTATCTGTAAAGGGGTTGTTTTAATACAGCCTCAAACGGACAATCCTAACAAAGTAAATCTAATTCTTAGACCTTATAAACAGCCTTTTCCGGGATTAAGCATCAAGTACTTTATCTATAGAGGATTAAAAAAGAGTGACTTTTTTACAAACGATTCTGAGCCATTAGTTATTAAAAATGAAGGGGAATATTCAGATTTTATCGACAAGATAAATAAAGATTTTAAAGCCTTTCATGAAGGGCGTAAAGTCAAAAACGGCGAAACGGTTACAGAAATTCCTGTTCCTCCGTTTACTGCAGCTTATATTGGCTACGATCTTACAGCACCCGACAGTACTTTACTTTCAAATGTCTTTTTTAAAGAATCTCAATTTGAAGATAAAAACGGCACGCTTAAAGAAAACGATCCTTTTGAACTGCCTATGATTGATATGGGAAAATCTTTAGGGATTTTTGCTGAAGGCGAATGCGGAATTGATATTGTCTTAAATTACGGCGACTATAAAAACAAACTGCCCAATGGCGAATTTGTTTTTGATTTAGGATATGCACGTAAAGGCGATGCAAAGATTATTGCGGATGGTTCTACAGATTATACGAAAAAACTTCAGCGCGAACAAAGTACACAATTTATTGATATTGCTGCCTTTTATGGCTTATTTGTCCCAGAATATGCTGTAGATGTAGTTTCTGCCGGAAGTAAAACAACTAAAAAAGGTACAGAAATTTACAACAGTATTATCAATAGCTTTTATACAAAAAACAATTGGTATATCTATATTCAAAGTGACCGCACGCGTAGTTATGATTTCTACGGAAATTATAAATTAGGCGAAGGGCCGGAAAACTTAAAAACAGGATTATTAGAAGATCCTGCTACTAAAGTCGTCCCAATGACTGCTGCTGCTTATGGCACTTTTGGATGGCCCGTTTTAGTGAATACTCAGGAACAGGCAACTTCTGTTACAACAAACAATTTGTATTTACAGTTCGCAACCGATAACAATAACAATACTGCTTTTTACGGACAAATCGCAAAAGTAGCCAATGCCCAAAAAGATAATTTCATTAATGCCGACGGTTTACGATTACCCCCGGATGAAACAGGAAACTATAGTAATCTAACTTCAACCATTCAGCTTACAACTCCTGCTGTTCAAGGTAAAAATATTGCTGCGCTTAACATTTTGCTTTATCAGGGAAAAGTGAATCAATATACAGCCGGAACAACTCTAGATGAAAACGGAGATCTTGTTATTTTATATGGGCAAGCCAACTTTTTTGATAACGTATTCAGCTTAATAGACGCAAAACCTTTATTAAAACTTAGCTCCGATGAAAGTTATTCCAGAATGACTTCTCAAAAACTGAATCTTATCAATGAGTTTTACGATAAAAAACAGCAGGGAATCTCAATAGTACAAACTCTAACTGTTAATGATGTTATCGAAACCGGAGTTGAAGAATCTGCAGCCGTTAGACGTGTAACCTACCTTACAGAGCCGATAGATGTTATGAACAATGCAGTCTCTGCCACAGGAAGCAGTACGCCTGATACCAAAACAACAGCTTCTGCAAGCGGTGCCGTAACCAAAAGTAAAACTTACGAATTACCGGAACCTTACTACTATAACCTCAAAATGTTTACAGACAGTACTCAAACGATTACCGGACTGGAATTAAAAACATTGGATGGTTCTAATCCAACTAAAATCATTTTGGGATTAACTCAAACTGAAAATGATGCCATAAAAGCATTAATCACAGACGACATAAAAAATCCACGTTTGTTTTTGATTGATTTATTTGAAGATGGCAACGAACTAATTTCTCCGGAAGATATCAAATACCAGAAATACAAGGTTGCAATTGTTGCCGAGAATGCCGAGGGTGGGAATTTATTATCTCAACCTAACGAAGCTGTTTTTGTGTATTCGCTTGATAGGAGATATCATTTTAGTAAGGGGTATAGTGAGTATATGCCTGAACAGCAATTCAAAGATGAATATTTAATTTTAAATAAAGATATGGAATAATGGTAGTACTTTTATATAAATCGGGCATACCAGTAAAATTAACAAATAATTTTAGTGAACTAAAATTCGACATTGAAGGTTTTTTAATAGAATTTACATATAAAACAGTCATTGAAAAAAACATTATTAACACTAAATATCTATTTTACAATAAATCATCATTTAAAACAGCTGACAAAAAAAGATCTGATTTAACAGATGGTTTTTATGATGAAAAACAATTTCTAAAATATATTGAAAATACTGGCCCTAATATACCACTTGGAAGTGATATGATTTACAAACATAAATTTAACTTCCATAATTTTATTGCCAAAGCAGGAGCTCCTATTTCAGTAAGCGTAACTAATTTTGATGCCCCATATGATTTATTCTATGATCGCAAAAAATATGATTTTACGATAGAAAACACAATTGATAATAGAGGAGTTAGAAGCTATTCCGATGGTATTCTTGATGGTTTTGAAACAATTGATTATAAGCTGAGATTACCAAGTAATTTTACTTCATCAACTATTCCTGTTTCTATAAGTCCATTAAATAAGCCTGGTTCTTATTTTTATGCTAAAAATCTAGGTGATTTTATTGATCGTTACACAAATAATGATGATAAGAGAAAGCGAAAAAAAATAGTAATGCTTATCATCTTCAAAATTAGAGAAATTATTGATGATATCTTTCCTAATTTACTGATGCATAGCACTTCTGAATCAGTTTTAGAAGCTACTGCAAATGATATAGATACTGACTTGGGTAAGTTATCTAATTTGGAACAAATGTTGTTTTTGTTGAAAAAAAGCTGGGGATATTACTATGATCCTAAATCTTCTTTACCACATAGACGTACTCTGCCTACAATATTCAATGAACAATCATCTTACGCTGATTTAGAGTACTATTATATTGGCTTAGTAAGTTTTTATCAAAAAACTTATAAAATACCACATGCGTTATCTACATTTCCCCAAGAAACAAAATACGAATATTTACTAGAAATCCTTCCTATTAATGCTATTTCTGCATTACCAATTGAAATAATAAAAAAAACAATCTTATTTTTTATAAAATTAAGAAATATAACAGAAACTGAAGAACAATTTATTGTAAGGCTGGTTTTATCTGTAGCGCAGAATCAAGCAAATGCTTTTTTAGACTTTCTTCTAAAAATTGAGAATGGTGTAAATACAAATTTTGATTGTCTATTTCAAATGCTAGACGATGCCAGAATTGAAAGAATACCTATTGCAAGTTGGATTGCGGATGAAAAAACCAATAGAATGGCATTTATTTATGCTGTTTACGAATTATGGAAAGTATCAAAATATAATTTACTGAATGTATCACAAGAAGTAAATACAGAATCTTTCTTTTTTACTGATGGAAATAATTATTACAAATATCAAAATGGTCATTTAAAATCAATAGTTTTAGAATGTGGCAGAATTTCATCTGTAAATTCGGATGATCCAGCAATGCCATTACAAACCAACACATGGGTAAATTATATAACCGATAAAACGTTAAAGAAAGAATTAGTAACTATAAATAAAAAAGTTAGTACTACTAATTTATACTTGAGTACTGATGGCCATTATTTAGGAGATGCCCCAAGTTTAGATAAAAATGAATCGATTCCTAATGAGTATCACTTATATCAGTCAATAACACTAATTGGCCATCAAGCTGACGACAGAACAATATTACCAAATAACCAACCTATTCCTGCATTTCTATTTTATTATTCAGACGATTTTAAAAGATTATTGAAAATTGATGCGAAAATAGCATTAGCTGTAACCATCGGAATAGAAGTCGTATTATTTTTTACTTTCGGAGGTATCACACAACTAAAATATTTGCAACACTTAAAGTATTTAACAAAAATTCGCGCTGCTTTAAGTGGAGAATTAATTGCGTCAGAAGAGATCTTAGTTTGGACAGGTCTTGAAGCTGGTTCATTTACAACATCAATTACAGCTGCAACTATATATTCTTTAGGTCAATATAATGCTACATTATTACCAACTGAAGAACAAAGAATGGCACGAGAACAGGCTAACAAAGCATTTCTCTATATCGCTTTAGCTTTTGGCGGAGGCACTATTTATTGCAGATATAAAGCAGTTACTGCTGCTGAATATGCATTGATCGATTTAGCGGGAACTGTTGCTATGCCTGCAGAAGTAAAATCTGTAATGCAAACACTTCTTGGAGATAAAGTTAATGATGTAGTTTCTTTTGAAACAAAATTATCTACATTACCTCAACTTGAAAATACAAATTTAATTACAACTCGTTATGCAAACTATAGTGACGACCTAAAAAGAGCATTTTATAGAGATTTTGGTGAAATCAAAAATACCGAAACTAAGTTTTGGAATTCTTTAAACAAAACTAGTACTCTTGATAATTGGGAAGAACTAAAACAACTTGATGTGCTAGAAAGAAATGAAATATCCGTTATTTCAAATACGGCTAGAAGTAGCGCTTATAAAAATTTTTATAATGAAATTCCAACACGATACATTTTAGAAAGAGCTCAAATTAACGGGAGATTATCTTTTTTAGATACTTTTGGAAACAAGGATCTTTATTTTGATAAATTTGTACAAAACCCTCAAAAAATAAGCGAATTCATTGATGGTAACGGAATGAGGAGATTACTTTTGAGTGAAGCTGATTATCATTGGTTAAATAATAATTTTAATTCAATTCAAATTAAAGATTTATATGATCACTTTATAGCAATAAGAAATAAAATAAAAACCCCTAATAAGCCTCAACACAATAATGCTTTTGAGTGGATAAAAAACCCTTCTTCAGCAAATAAGGAAAAGGCGATTAAATATTTGGGTGACGGAAGCAGAGTTACTGTTGGTGACTACATAGAAAAACCAGCTATCGATTATATCAAAAGAAATCTTAGTAGTTATGAAGAAGGCTATGTTAGTGTAGATATTATGTTCTACAGTAAAAACGATAAGCTTTTACATACATCAGCTATTAGAGATATTGATGGCTTAATTTATAATAATATAACTGGTAAATTTGAAAAAATTTATAGTTGCAAATTACCAATTAATGCTACTAAATGGGATGAGGAAGTTGGTTATTTACTGGCTTATGGTCAAATGCCCTATTATGACAAAGTAGAAATGAAAAATTTTTTCGTTTCCAATCAGTTGTTAAAAACTAAAAAAATTAAAGGTTTTGATGATATTGATTATTTCAAATTTAAAATGATAAATGTGAAAACTAACGAAAAAATAATTATTAATGCATCTGATTTTCAACAGAAAGTAAAAAATAATTATTTTCAATTTGATGTCAGTGAAATAAATCCGAGTAGCTTTAACACTACAAAAGGAGAAATTATAGAAGGTACATATCAATACTTAAATAAAAAATATAACCAAAAAAATAGTTGGGACTAACAAATTTATTAATAAAAATAAAAAACCTATGTCTAGAAGAATAGAATTTCGCATTGATAACAATTTAAAAATCTTATTAAATTTTGATGATTATGGTGCAATATTGTACTATGCATATACACTTAATCAGAATTTAGCCTTACAATTATATAAAGCAATGGTTAGTGAATATTATTATAAGCTAGGAGCTAATATACCCTTAGAAGAAGTAACTGAAACTGACATAAATGCTTACTTATCAACAAATAATTTACCTGAGGTGAACACATTTATAAATAATCAAATACTTCCCTCTTTGCAAACCTTACCAATAAACCTAGATTTAACCACAACATGGAATATAGGAATAAGCTTTGAGGCTTTTTTAATGCAACAAGGCAGTTTTTTTAATTATTTTAATATTGATGATATAGAACAGGATGGTTTCACAGTTAAATATTTTATAGACGTTTTTATCCAATTAAGGGAGTTCTTTGAGGAAGTGACAACTAAAAACACAACATATACTATATCCATAAATTAACCCCCCCGATCGCGCAGATTTATCTCAGCAACGATAGCGCGGATTTGCAATCCATGCCCGCAAATATTGGTTTGTTTTCCTTGAAAATCTAAAATGCGCATTAATTTGTGTGACTTTTGTTTTAAATGATTTGTTTTGCGTCTTACTGTTGCGGTCACGGATTGCAAATCCGCGCTATCGGGTAATGGAAAAACACATGCCAATAAGGAGCTTTGTTAATGGAGACAATGCTTTTAGTTATGATGTAGGAGCTCATTACCTTAGTGTTAATAAAATAGGGTGGTCATTCGAATTTTCCGAATATAATTCTTTAGGAAGATTACAAGTAAATATACCGCCTTTACCCACTCAAAATTTAGATAATCTGGACGATATCTTAAATCAACTTATAAATTTTTATAAATTAGAATAAAAAAATGGAAAATTTTCAAGACAAACTCAATGAGTTAAAAAATCAAATAAAAGGTAGAAAAATACAAACTGATACTTCAGGAATATTATTGTTTAAGGATTTTTTATCAAAAATGGAAGAATGGAACAATGTAATTGGTTTCCCTCAAGATTGGTTAAATAAAATTAGTAGACAACATGATTTATTAAATATAGTTGGAATAATAGCTCCAGACTTGTTAAAAAATGTAATTTCTTTAAATGACTTTAGAAATAATAATCCTCAAAATGGTGACACATTTAATTTGTCAAGTGCAAGAAGTCTAGATGCCGGTTTAATCCATGCATTATTCTGTTGGGACTTTTTTAAGAACAATTCTGTGTTTGATAAATTTAAAAATTTACCAAATCCCTATGATTCTATAAAGGCACTATACATTACAGGTCATTATGTAGATAAGTCAGAGCCAACTAAAATTACAATCGACTCTAAATTTGATGTTAAGAAGCAAACAGATTTCAGATTACCGTCATTAGATTATGCTTTTTTAGATTATATAGATTCCGTTTGCGAAAGAAATGGAGGAAGTGCAGGTATTCCTAATCAAGAAAAGACGAATCAATTGTGGGAAGAATTTCAAAAGAAAAAAAGTAATTAATTTATATATTACTTAACCTTATTCCCTAGCACGAGCCCCCCGCTGGCGCGAGCGTCCCGCTCGTGAACGCAAAGTATTTCTTACATTAGCTCAAAAATAATAAATGAGCAGAAAATACAAATTTGGAGATAAAACTGGAGCTTACTTTATAAGTTTTGCTACAGTTTACTGGATAGATGTTTTTACAAGAGAAGAGTATTTTGGGAGCATTGTTGAGTCATTAGATTACTGCAGAAAGAACAAGGGAATGGAGATTTATGGTTATTGCATAATGCCAAGTCATGTTCATTTAATTTTCAGATCTGAAAATGGAGACCCTTCCGGCCTAATAAGAGATTTTAAAGGTTTTACTTCTCGAAAAATGCTCAAAGTAATTGAAGAAAATCCACAAGAAAGCAGAAAAGAATGGATGCTTTGGATGTTTGAAAGAGCTGGAAAGAAAAACAGCAATGTAAAATTCAGGCAGTTTTGGCAGCAAAACAACAAACCCATTGAAATCTGGTCTTTTAAAGTTTTTGAGCAAAAATTAAATTATATTCATAACAACCCGATAGAGACTGGTTTTGTTACTAATCCTGTAGATTGGAAATACAGCTCTGCTAGAAATTATGGCGATAATGATCAGACTGTCTTAGAAATTGATATTAATTGAAATGCTTCACGTGCACGAGCGGGACGCTCGCGCCAGCAGGGGAGTCAGTATCTACTGAAGTTTTGGTTTCTTTATTTGTTACAGCTGGTATGGAAGCTGTAAATGTTACTGCTGCTTCAGTGAGTTTATTTTTAAAAATTATTACAAATTCAAGTAATGAAGATGATGAGGGATTAAAAAAACTAAAAGAATTTGTAACATGGCTTGAAGTATTTTCAGCAGTTGGAAGTGTTATCTCTGAATTTAAGCTGAGAAAGGATGCTAAAAATTTAGTTACCTACTATAATGAAAATAGGTGGCCAATTGAATTTACAAGCGATACCAGAGGGATTAAAGCGAGAGAGAGTCTTGAATAGCGGGTATTGCTTTCGATGTATCAATTCCTAAAGAATATGAAGCCTTACATTTATCACTTGTAGAAAGAATTAAGCAAACAGGAGGTGGTTTTAAGCCTACCCATTATAAATTACATTTTAATGAAGTAAATACTCAAAGTTTAATTGGAAAGACTCTAGAATTAAAAATCTATAATAGAAAACTTGTCGAAGATTTTATATATATGAGTTGCCGCGCAAGTAAATTATATACTTACGAAGAAACTTTAACTTTGGTTAATTATTATGCTAAAGTTACAATCGTCAAGGGATTTCCGACAGGTTTCAGAAATATTAATGATTATAAATTATTTTGTAATCAACAAAAAGCATATTTAGACAACTATTGCAAAGCAATGGACATCAATCCTTTAGAATACAAGATTCAAGGATCAGTATTATATAAATCTCACCCTGAAAATCCAATTGATTTAACAAATACACCTGTTCTAATGAAAGATGGCGTAATTAACACTCCTGGAGATTTGGATCAAATAATATACCTTACTCGTTCAGAAGGAGAAAAATACTTAGTAAAAGTTAAAGAAAATTGGAGAAAACATGTAAAAACTCTTGATCCAAAAGATTATAATGACAAAGAGTGGAAAAACATACAGAATACAGTTAACCAAATTGACAAAGCTTTTCAGGATGGAATTATTCATAAATTTAGGATGGTTCCTAATGGAAATGTTGATTTTTTAACAGGTTTAAAAAATGCTGGAAAAAGAAATGACGGAACACAGATATTTTTTCCTTTGAACGAAAAAGGAGAAACAGAAATTGGAGCAGCAATAATCATTAAAGGTTCAAAATTTGATGTATTACCAACAATGCCTTACAAATATTAAATTATAGTACTATGAGTTTAAATACACAATTTAGAAATGCAACAGGAAGTATCATAACTATTCAACAAAAAAACAGTTTAGAAGATTATTATGAATTAAAATTTATTGATAATACTTTAAAAATGGAATTTTTATATTATAATAATGAGATTGTCAACGGCACTTACTTTATGTCGCCTGGTGAAAACATAAATAACGTTATTGGTTCTTTAGATTTATCTCATAAATGGTCAATTATGTCAGATAAAGAAATAATTAATGGATATTCTGTTTGGAAAAAAAATTATATGTATAAAGGTACTTTGAGTGTTGTTTATAGTAAAACGGTTTTCAACTCAAACAATCAAGAAGTAGCGCAAATTGGCTACGACTCTAGTGGAATGCCTACAAGAGGAGGATATAAAATTTTAAATATAGCTAATAAAAATATTATCTTTGATGTTGATGATATTGATGGGTTTTTTGATAATGATGCAGAAGTTATTTTTTATTTTGATGAGAATGGAGAAATTAGTAGCATAGATACAAACACTAAAGTCTTTTCAGAACCATATACAATTCTTCCAAAATTTTTAAGGGAACAAAAAGATGGTCCTATATTAAATTTAATGACACCTGCAATGTTATCATATTTCACAAACTTTCTTCCTTTGGTACCAAATTTTTGATTATGAGCAAAATATTCTTCACCTCCGATCATCATTTTGGACACAAAAACATTAATAAATTCTCTAATCGTCCTTTTTCATCTGTTGAAGAAATGGATGAGGAGCTTATAAAAAGATGGAATGAAAAAGTTAATCCAGAAGATGAAGTCTATCATTTAGGAGATGTGGGGCTAATCTCTTCTGCTAAATTAAAGATCATTTTAGAAAGATTAAATGGAAAGATATACTTAATTAAAGGAAATCATGAAAATGCAGCTTTAGATTGTGCCCCTCGTTTTGAATGGATAAAAGATTATCATGAATTGTCAGTTAAAGATAAAGAAGCTTATAACGGAGAACAATTTATTGTACTATTTCATTATGCTATTAAAGAATGGAATGCCTCTCACTATGGGACTTGGCATCTGTATGGGCATTATCATGGAGGGTTAGCAGATGATCCAACTTCTCGTTCAATTGATATTGGTGTGGATTGCCATAATTTTTATCCTCTTTCGTATGAAGAGATAAAAGAAATTATTCTTAAAAAAGATTGGAAATCTCCAGTCTTTTTAAGAGACTAAGCAACAATAGCCCGATCGCGCAGATTTATCTCAGCAACGATAGCGCGGATTTGCAATCCGTGCCCGCAAAGATTGGTTTGTTTTCCTTGAAAATCTAAAATGCGCATTAATTTGTGTGACTTTTGTTTTAATGATTTGTTTTGCGTCTTTGTGTTGCGGACGCGGATTGCAAATCCGCGCTATCGTGATCTTATTTATGATCACAAAATATATAAAAGCTCAAAGACAAAATCCTTTGAGCTGTCTTAAAAGTGAGATAATCTAAAGAAAACTCTAAAAACACATTTCAAAAATCCAATCCGGAAACTTAATCTATAAGCTTCCCCACTCTCCTATTGACTTTTTTTTAAGCCGTACCCATAATTAGGACCTACTTATTTGTTTTAAATCTATATAAAACAATGCACACAAATTATTTTAACCCCATAAAAATTAATTAAAAAATGAGTACAAACCACAACAGAATCAAAGTCGTTGATTTAGAAACAAATCACCCAAATAAAATTTTGAAAACCAACCTAGATGGTGAATTGGAGTTTAGCGATGTAGAAAATAATTTTCAGCCAAATCTTACCGATGAAAATTTTGGAGCATTCCAGGACTCACTGCAAACTGTTAATACAATTACTGGCACAGATAAAATGCCATTTCTAATTGGTTCTCTAGCCCGAATGATGACATGGGCAAACTTTAAATCTCTATTTAAAACAGTAGGAGGAAATTCAATATTTGGAAGTGGTAATATTGCTACACCAGACATGGACACAACTACAACTCAAACTGTCTCTGGAGTAAAAACTTTCCTGAACTTAATGTTAGGGTTGCGAAACGCAGCAAACACTTTTACATCATTTATTGCAAGCACTGCGACAGCATCAAGAACCTGGACTTTTCCTGATAAAAGCGGAATTGTTGCAATGACTTCCGATTTACCAACAAATATTATTGCCACAGGAACTCAAAATTATGTCCCAAAATACAATAACTCAGGGGGTACGCAAATTGGAAATAGCAGGATTCAAGACGATGGAGCATGCATAGGGATAGAAAGTACAAATAAGACGCTTTCAAAAGATATTACTTTAGGAAATCAAAATAATAGAGAAATAGGAATTGAAGAATCCACTAATACCACAAAAGGTAGAGATTTAACATTATCTGCAGGCAGGGCAATAAATTATGCTCCTACAGATTTTAATCCTTATACAGCAACGACAGGATTATATGCGCTAACAGTTTGGGCTGACCCAAATGGAGATATGTATTTACTTAGTGCGAATAGGTCAGTAATATGGTTTAGACCTAGCGGATCATCTATTTTTACTGCTTCTGTTATATCTGGTTTTCCAAATCTTGGCCAAAGTGTGCATACATCAGGAGTTACACAAAATGGAGATGCCTATGGTTGTAATGGCAATAAAATTTATAAAAGAACTGGAAGAACAGGGAATTTTGTAGATACAGGAATTTTTGCAACAAAGATAGCATGTTCATTTAATTCAAATGATGTGTATTATTATCAAAATGGAGTAGGAATTTTTAGATTAATAAATGGAACAGGACCAGGAGTAAATCAAGGAGTTTTAGAAGGAACTTATGATGCTATAACTTATTCAAATCTTAACAACGTTTATTACATGCAAGGTACAAAATTGTATAAGCAAACTAATGCAACTGGAGCATTTACTGATACGCTAGCTGGAAATGTGCCTTCTACACCATATAAGAGTATGTGCATTACACCTTCAAATGATATGTATGTGACAGAGTCTAGAGGAAATATTTCAATTAGAGCTAATGATTCTGGAAACTTTGTGTTTTTTCAAACAGTTCCGGCAAGTAACTATGGCCCATCAATGATAGCCACAGATATTAACAATGATGTATATACAGGAGAAGGCTTTGCGAATAATACTGTATTAAATTGGAAAATTAATTCTGCACTTACTGGAACTAATGATCTTGATGGAGGAACTAATAAGGTAAAAGCAGGAACTGGAAAAGGCACCGGAAAAAGCCGTGTAGAATTTTACACAGGCCAAAAAACTGTGTCAGGAACTGACATGCAAGTTGAGAAAATGCGAGTTTGCCTTGACGAGAATGGCAATTTTGTTTACCTCACACCTCCAAGTTATGCAAATGATACAGACGCTGATGCAGATTCAAATCTTCCTTCAAAAGCTTTTTATAAAATAACAGGAAATCGCACCCTTTTTCAAAAACCTTAAAATGTAAAATCATAAATTTTACAACCTAATAATCGACTTTTTTAAAGTCATCCTTACCCCACTCCCTATTTGTTTTACAGCAATGTAAAATAAAAATCTATTGTGACGCCACTAACACAATTTTTAAACAATAATTTTTCTGGTTGCCATTTAACCATCAAAAAAGACTAAAAAAAGTCATTTTTGAAGTTACCTCAACCTGCATTAATTACGGTTACGCCCTAAAATAACTGAATATACGCCTGTAATTTTTAAACCCGTAATAATTAATTAAAAATGAGTACAAATCACAACAGAATTAAAGTGTCAGATCTTGAAACAAGCCAACATGACAAAATTTTAAAAACGAACATGAAAGGTGAATTAGAGTTTAGCGATGTAAGCACTCTAAAAACCGAAAACTACAATGCACTTGACTGCACCAGCGAAGGTAAAGCCCTAGATGCCAGACAAGGAAAAGTATTGAAAGATATGATTGAGAATAACAACTTTAACCTTGCTTCTGATTCAGAAACACAAATAACAAATTCAGTTACAGAAGACAATAAAGTTGTTAGTAGATCTAAATTATTTAATTGGTGGAATTGGGTGGTAGCTCAAACTCAAATCATAAAAGCTGTTTGGAATTTTTCCAAAGGTCTAAAAGTTAGTGACAGTACGAGCAACTATACAACTGAAATGCTTCAAAATATGTTTGTTGCAAAATTAAATCAAGTAAATAATGGTGTTTGTAAAGCTGAATATGGGTTCGAAACTGTTAAATGGTCAACTGCTAACGGGTATTCAACTTTACTTAAACCTATAGCTCCAAATCAAAACAGAACACTAACCCTACCTAATAAATCAGGAACAATTTCTATTGTAAATGATTTTGTTAAAACAGCAGCAGGGACAATTACGACACCATCTTTAATTATTCCGAATGGCTCATTAACAACAACACCGCAAAATGGAGCAATAGAGCGTGATGAAAATGGGCAGCTTTGGGAAACACATGCAGAGATACGAAGCAAATTAGGCAGCGGCTCTTCAGGTATTGA
This sequence comes from Flavobacterium piscisymbiosum, assembly GCF_020905295.1. Lineage (NCBI taxonomy): Bacteria > Pseudomonadati > Bacteroidota > Flavobacteriia > Flavobacteriales > Flavobacteriaceae > Flavobacterium > Flavobacterium piscisymbiosum. The sequence goes on from NZ_JAJJMM010000001.1 coordinate 6,080,443, forward strand.
ATTAAAAGGAGAATTCAATAACAGTCGTGAAGCTTTAGCTGCAAACTTAAAAGTAGGAGATTATTACAGTACACCTACTCATACAATTAATGACACAGCATACATAGCAATGACACAAAATCCTGGACATTTGAGTTTAGAGTTCACTAGTTCTAAAGCTTTTGCTGCCTTTGGAATTAACAATGTAAACAGTATTGATGATTGGAATACTTTTTTTACGTCAAAAGGTTCGTCAAACTTTACTAGAGTAAAGGTTTATGGAAATTTAGTTGTCTTTTCAACAAATGATGCTGCAACAATTAAAACTATCAATTTGCCAAATATACAATTAACTAGAATATACTTTAGTTATTTACTTGCTATAACAGAAATTGATTTGTCAAATAATCACTTGACAGAAATTGATTTAAGCACATTGTCCCCTATATTAGAGACTTTAGTATTGTCAAATAATTTAATAACAAAACTAAATCCATACGATACGCTTCCTGAAACATTAAAAAAATTAATTCTAAATAATAATAAACTAAGTGAATTTGAACCTATAAAAGGACTTCCTAATTCACTTGTTGAATTAAATCTTGAAGAAAATTTACTAGATGCTTTTGGTGATAATATAGAAATGCCAACTAATTTAAAAATTCTTAATCTTAATAAAAACAAAATAGGGAGTTTTTCAATGGTTGTGCCTAAATTCCTTGAAACACTTCTTTTATCAGGTAACAACTTATCTGATTGGGAATCTAATTCAATACATCAAACAAATCTATTATTATTAGACCTGTCTTATAATGAATTTTCACATTTTTACATAACAGGGGGATTACCAGACGGAATCAAAACTTTAAAATTATCCCACAATAAAATGGATGATTTCTTAACGAGTAAACAATTACCGTGGGCATTAAAACGATTAGAATTAAATGATAATGATTTTGTTGATTTTAACCCTAAATATTTGGCAGGTGATGATTTAGAAATTATTTTATTACAAAATAATAAGATCGTTACATTTAATCCTCAGTCCTTAAACGACACTCTGCATAAGCTAAATTTAGGAAATAATAAAATTGTAAATTTTAATCCAACATTGTTTCCAAGTGAAATAAACACTTTAAATCTTGAAAATAATCCAATTACCTCAATTGGTTGGAACACAAATACAAATTGGATTAATTCTTTAGGAATTGAAGAAGGTATATTATATGCCGGAAACACAGTTGGTTCAATAGATGGAACAAATACTAAGTCAATGTTAAAAGATTTAAGCTGGACAATAACAAAAACTCCTTATCCTTTTTTATAAATACATTTCCTGAGCATAAATAAATCAAACTGAACAAGTATTCCAAAAAGTCTTTAAAGTTAGATAGCAAAAGGTTGACTTAGGACCACTATACAAACAGTTCCAAGTTTAGGGGAAACTTAAAATTCTTAAGTTTCCCCAACTTTTTCATTCAATATCAAAAAAGCAAATTTCAACCCAACATCCACTTCCTTTACAACTCTGTAAAGCTCCAGAACACCCATGTTAAACTACTAAGCAACTGCTTTTTAAACCTCTATTTTAAGCTGACCTTTACAATATCAAAAGGGATAAACAGTGTTAAAAATCCAAAAAAGAACCTTTTATAAAGTGTACTAAACCTGGACAAATCAATGCAGATTACCAAAACCATTAACCCAAAAATTATGCTTTTTGAGCGCTAAGATTGGTTTGATGCTGCCACAACTTAATCATTCAGAATATGAACAAAATCAAAGTCAAAAACACATTAGAATATGCCAACTAATCCTATTCCTGCGGTTCCAATTCCTGCAGCAAGATATTATCCCCGACTATCGGAGATAATCACTGTAGATGATTTACCTGAATTTTTATCGTTTGTCGAAAATGGTTTAAATGCCATTTTTGATAAAATTCATTACAAAAACTTACAATATTCTAAAGGATATCGCGGCGACTCGGCCTTTTATAGTCTTGACATCGTTACCAGCGAAAGACTGGCTCTTCCGTTGCCATTTGGTTTAGGACTTGTTCTAAACCCGGATCCTGACGGAGACTCTACGATTTCCTCATTTCCTATTACGTTAGAATATCAGTGGGAAATTTTAGCTTTCCTAAAAACTTTCAGTTCAAGCAGTTTTTCTTTCTCTATAAAAGATTTTTATTCTGTAGGCTTACAGGTTTTTCGCATCAGCGAAGAACAAGTTGTAGCCCACATGATGAACATTTTTGTTGAAGCCGAAGAAGGAAAAACAAAATATGAAACCCTTCTGGAAGATATTAACGGGCTTCTGAATTTTCCTGAAGCACAAAAACTAAAACTTCCTGAAGGTGCTGAACAATCTATTAGTAGTGTAATTACACTTATCAATAGCAGTGCGGCTATTACAGAAACAATTCCGTTATTGTTGTTCGCCACATATATTTTAAATGAAGATTTAAGCGCAACGAAACAAAAATTACAGGAATTCTATAATATCATCGCTCCAGATGGTATCGAAGCTTATATCAAAAGAATTATAACTCCAAAAGCCAAAGCTACATTAGCCTTGAGCGCCGGTATTGAGTTTCCTCAAAATGTATTACGACCAATAAATGAAGACGGTACTCCTTACATAGATCCAACTGCTAAATCAATGTTCTTATTTGGTAAGGCCCAACTATATGCTGATACTGAAGCCGGAATTGACTATCAGCTGGAATTAGGAGGAAGTTTAAGTCCTTCTACATTTGCGATGATTGGCAACACGGGTTTAATTCTTCAATTAGATACTTTAAAAGTCGATTTAAGCAAAAAAACCAATATTCCTGAAGCTGATGCCGATGGACGTCCTAATGATTTCGTTGGAGTTTATGCGCGAGCCGTTTCGGTTACACTCCCTTCAAGATGGTTTCATGATCCTAAAACAAGCCCTGAAAATGAAAACAAAACACTAAGACTTGGTGCTTCAGATTTATTAGTAGGTTCAGGTGGTCTTTCAGGAAATATTTACCTGGAGACCGTTAAAAGTATAGGCACTACATTTAATTATTTCAGCGACAAATTCAATTTCAATTATCCAATCGCCATGTTTGACAGAGGTGAAGACGGTGTTGTAATTAAAAAAGAAATTGCCGATTACGAATCTTTAATTGCCTTTTTACAAGAATTAAACAGCAAAGGAAAACCTTATGCTTTTGATTATCCCTTATCGCTGACAACACTTTCTAACTTAGCTTCTACGACTATTAAGTCTTCGACAACTTATACTTTTAGTAACGCTAAGGAATACAAAAGTTTTTTATCTGAATTAAATTTAGACAATACACTTTGGAAAACCATTGGATCTCCGGAAAAAGGTTTTAAAATTGGTTTCAACAAATTTGATATTTCATTTAAACAGAACAAAGTAATTGGTTCTAATATTAAAGGAAAACTATTATTTGAAAAGCTTAAAATAAAACGTCCAAATGAACCTGAAAGACCTTTTAGCGCCATTCTTGAAGGACATTTATACGATGACGGAGATTTTAATCTTACTGCCTCTTTTCCTAAAGAAACAGCTCCTCGTGCCAATTTACTGAATCTTGTCGATTTTGATTTTTACAGTTTTGAACTGGGGAAACAAGACAAAGATTACTATATAGGAACATCCTGTTATGTTTCGTTTCCTAGTGTTGTCATGCAGCGATTAATGAAAGGACAGGGAATTAATATTGAAAAACTTCGTATTTACAGCGATGGAAGCATCGAGGTTGAAGGAGGTTCGATTCCAATTCCTATCAATTTTTCATTAGAGCTTGGTCCTGTTAAGATGTCCGTTACAAACGTAAACTTTGGTTCTACCCAAATTAACGGACGTAAATATAATTTCTTTGGTTTTGATGGAGCCATCAGTATCAATCCGCTTGGAGTTGACGCTCGTGGTGAAGGTGTAAAATATTATTACTGTACTGAAGACGGTCACGAAGATTCGTTTATCAGAATTCAAACTATCGAAGTTGACTTAATCATTCCGGGAACAGCCACAGAAGCATCTGCAATGGCCATCATTAATGGTATGATTTCGCTTCCTGAACCTGGAAAATCTCAAGAATTTAAAGGGCAAGTTTCCTTAAAATTGCCAAAAGCAAAAATTTCAGGTGGTGTTGGCATGCGCTTTATGCCTAAATATCCGGCATTTTTAGTAGATGCTCATATTGAGCTTCCTACTCCTATTCCGTTAGGGTTTCTTGCTATTTCTGCTTTTAGAGGTTTATTAGGTTTTAGATATGTAGCAACTAAAGAAGCAGCAGGATTAAATAAAGATAATTCATGGTATGAGTTTTACAAACATCCCAAACCTGGAATTAATATTAATAAATTCAGTGGACCACCTGATTCCATGCAGCACAAATCCCCATTCTCTATTGGGGCCGGAGCGACTTTTGGAACCATTGCCGATGGCGGACATGTATTGTCTTTAAGGGCGATGCTGTTATTATCTCTTCCTACTCTATTTTATATTGAGGCAGGATTAAATGTTATTGCCGGACGATTAGGACTTATTGAAGATGATCCTAGCAATCCTCCTTTCTTTGCCATAGTGGCATTTGGTGATGATTCCTTAGAGTTGGCAGCCGGAGCAGAATTTAGTATTCCTAAAAATACTGGCGAAATCTTTCAGCTGCATGCTTTGCTGGAAGCAGGTTTCTTCTTTAAAAACCAAAAACCCTGGTATGTAAATATTGGATCGAGAAAAGACCCAATTATGGCCAGAATCCTGACTTTATTTTCTGCAAAAGCTTTTATCATGCTTTCGGCTCAGGGGATTGAGGCCGGAGCCCGATTAGATTTTAAACTCGAAAAAAGCTTTGGTCCTGCTAAGGTAAAACTATGGGCTTATTTAGAATTAGGCGGAAAAATTTCGTTCAAACGTCCGCAAATGGGCGGTTATATTACTGCAGGCGGCGGAATTCAAATTAAAATTTGGATTATAAAAGTTGAAATCGCTCTGGACACCGTTTTCTCAGTTGAATCCTTTAGACCATTCTTAATTTATGCTAAACTGCAATTAAGTGTTCGTGTAAAAATTGGTTTTGTAAGAGTTCGTAAAAACTTTCTAATAGAACTTCAATGGGACATTAACCGAACTGTTGATCGTACGCCATACAGTCCGCTGCCAAAAGGAACACTAGGAGATGAGGAAGACAACCGAACATTAGAAAATGTAAAAGGAGTTCACATGCTAACTAATCAGGCTTTTGCTCTTGATTATTTCAAATCGACAGATGATAATGGCTACGATCCAACTAAATTTCATGACGGAATGCCAAAAGCAGAGTTAATTAAAAACATAATTCCGCTGGACACGTATATCGATATTAAAATGGCAAAAGGCTTATTACCAGATCCATCATTATCTAAAAAAATTGGCGGTTATACCGGAGATGCAAAAAACTATACAGATATGATGCCGCCAATTGAAAAAGTTGCCGGAAGACCAATTCGTCAGGTTAAACATAAATATGAAATTAAATCAATTAATTTAAAATCATGGAATGGATCTACTTGGGAAGATTATCATCCGTTTGAAGCTGTTGTAGAACAAAAAGAACGCAGTAAAGTCACAAATTTACCTTGGGCACAATGGCAGAAAGCAATCGACCAATATGACAGTATTCGTGTTTTAGCCACAGATCCGTTTTCATTTTTAAGCTCGGGAGAACCAGGATGGCATGCACCGGAGCAATTCGGAATTACGCCTTCAAAATTGTTCTGTCCATCTGATAAAATTAAAAAAGAACATACTGATTTCCTTAGGCAAAAAATTGGGCAACGTTATTATGTTCCTACACAATATACCGCAGATAAAATTAACGGATTGTTTTTTAGACTAATTGGAGAAGTTCCGGAAGTTCTTGAAAACAGCCAAACCACAGAAGGCGATTTTATGAGTATTACCGGAGAAAAAAATCCTCATAAATATATTAAATCACTAGCATTTAAAAACTATAATGAACTAGAAGTTATTTTTCCTCAATCTGCCATTGAGCCGGCATTTAAGCTTACAACGCAAGCCAAAGAAGTAAAAATAAAAGCATATACCTCTGTTATTAAAGAGGGTGCTAAACTAGCTTCTTATGAAATCGTTGATATAAGAAAAATTGCTGGAGGAGATATTTCTACAGAGTTAACATACACTAAAGCTGAGTTATTAAATGAAATAACTTTATATCACAAAGAAATTGATGCAAGCTCAAAAACAAAAATCGATAAAATTGTAATTACACCAATTGCGGCAAATGCAGAAGCAATTAAAGACGTGAGAAACCAAATTGCTGCTTTGTTTGATGATACCTACACCAGTGCAAACGGAGACTTTGTAATGTCCGGGCCGCGCGACCTTGAAAAGTATGATTTGTTACTTGCAAAATTAAACCAATTAAAAACCAATGCCGGAAATGAAAATATCCAGGAAGGAACGCCAAATGCATTGACTTTTACGCATTATTACGGATATAAAGGAAAAGATTTATATGCTTTTGACAAAGTAATAAAATACAACGACAATTATATTATCTCTTTCCATCCGCAGGAAAATACTACCGTGCTTTTACAAATGAACTCAAATGGGGATATTTTAAGAGAACGTCTCTTAAACGGTGTTGTTACTTCGATGCAGGCTATAAATGGAAATTTACTGGTAACTCAGGCTCTAAATGCTGATCAATGCAAAGGAATTGGAGAAGCCGTTATCGATCTTGATTTTATTGTAGGTTGTGAGTCTCCTATCGATGCAATGGCTATTATTGAGCTTGATGACGAACTAAATTTAAAAACAGGAACTCAATACTTAAATAGTTATTCTTTAGGATTTAACAAAGTACTGCCATTGGCCAATAATGAATTGCTTTGGGTTAATACATTAGAAAATGAAACTCAAATTAATTGGGTTAACGGAAGCAGCCGCGATCTTATTAAACGTGTAAAAATAAATGGAACGGCAATAAAAGTTCTTCAGCATAGCGATTCGGAATTTAGTCTAATTACGAAAGACAAGAAAATCATTCGCTTTGATCTTAATTTGAGTACAAAAACAATTTCGGTAACCGATACAAAAGTAATTTCTGATGCCTCTATATCTGAAATCATTGATGCTGTTATTACCAACGGAAAAACTTTGGTTACGGTTCAGTTTTCAAACGGAAAATTTGGTCTGGCTCAAATTACAGGAAACTCATTAGATATTGTAAAACAAGATACCATTTTCGATTCGGCAGTTTATTTATCTAACAAGACTTTGGCTGATAATTCGATTATGTCGTATAATAAAGATTATTTATTCGTATTCAATGCAACATTAGAGCTTAAAAGAATAATAAAAAGAGGCAATACGGTAGAAAATGCGTCAATCATTCATATTCAAAATGAACCTTCTGAAAATGAAATTCTGATGCTTTCCTCTAAACCTAAAGAAAAAGGAGTTTACTTCTCATTGTTTAATAATCAGTTTGATAATTGTTCTTTATATGCTGCAGAAAATGTTACACTTACTTCGTCTGTTGCAGCATTAACAACTGAAGTTACAAGTTTAACGTCACTTTCTCTTACTGCCAAAGTGGATTATAACAAACGACCTAAAAATTCTAAATTAATTACGGTTAATGATACGATTTGTTCAAGCGGATATACCGAAGAAGATCCTGAGTTAGATTACACAACCAGCGTTCAGAGTATCGAATGGTTAAGCAAAGAAAGCTATTTCCATAACACAACAATTCCTTCAATCGAGGCGGTACAAGAAAACCGGGAAGCGATGGAAGCTGCAGTAAGAAATACTGTTCAGCCAATCTGGAGACCTAATACAACCTATTGTTTAGATTTTACTTTGACTGATGCTGTAGATGACAAGAAACCAATTGCTTTTAACTATTTCTATGGATTTAAAACATTAGGTCCTGTTGGACACTTCCCTGTTCCAGATCCTATTCCGGAACCGGTATTGCCAGGTGAACTTCCTCCGGCAAAGAACGAATTGACAGATTTGTCAAAATCACCATTGACGTCGCTAAGACAATATTTAGATTACAATCGTTCTTATCCAAATGCAGATGGTAGTTTATTGCAGTCTAAACCTGTTTTCTACGGACATGAACAATGCAAAATCTCGATGTTTTTTACAAGTCCTTATGTTTATCACATGTTTAAAGGCTGGTCTGGTTATGGCGGTAAAAGAGAGGAAATCCAGGGATCATTGAATCTTATTATAAAAGATCCTCTTAATGATACGCTTATTCCATATCCGCTTCCAGAAGAGACCGTAACTTATCCAAGAGCAACAGAAGGAGATAATGAAGGAGATGCAAAATGGGTAAGTGATAACGATCCTAGAATTCCATTGGGTATAAAATTGATAAATAACTTTATCGGTGCTCATCCTGAAACAAAATGTGGTATTCTTTTAGGAGATCCTTTACAACCAAAATCTTATGGATATCAAGTTAACCTAACTGATTTGCAACCTTCAAAACTATATACTGTTTTAGCTAATAACTATTATGATGTTAACCAAAACAAAAAAGTAGATGAAAAAGAAAATGTTTTAGTTCACCAATACGGATTTCAGACTTCTCGTTACAAAAATTTTGAAGAGCAAATTCAGAGTTATAACATCGACGAAGCCACAGATCGTAAAGCAGTCTTTGATGTAAATGTAAATGTTAATCAGGAACAAATTGATGCCTTATATCATTTAGCCGCAGCAAAAACTGAAGCAAATACATTAAGTGATTCAATTGCTATAAAATATCAGCATTCATTTGATCGCGCCATTGAGGGAGTTTTAAAACTGTCTCCTCTTGATCCGGCTCAAAATACCGAAGTAAACAAAATTATTGATATTAATACAGGTAAAGTCATAGCGCTTTTAATTCGTAATCCGGAGCCATTTAATATTCCGAAAATACCGTTGAAAGAAATCCAGGAGACTATTTCTGTGGTAACAATCACGGTCGAAAACGAAAAGAAAAAATATACTAAAAAAGATGTTTACAAGGTATTGCATTCCAAAGATTATTCGCAGGTATTGATAATGCATGATGATAAATTCATTTTAGAGCCTAATGTGGATATCATGTTTGATTACAGAATGTGGAATAACGAAGAAATTACCGTAAATGCAACTAGAGCATTGACTTCATCAATTGACAGGCAAGACATAAAAGTACAACTACAAGCAGAATCAGAAAATATAAATCTTTAAAAAACAATAAAAAATGAGTTCTATAAATCTTCAGGCAATCCCAATCTCGGACTGCGAAAAATATATAGCAATCGTTGTTGACGAATCGGGTTCGATAAACACCAATGAAGCAAAGCAAATTAGAGATGGACTGACTTCTTTTATTAATTCTCAGGCGCAAAGCAATATAACACTTTCATTAATCGGAATGTCTGACAGCGATACCGCTGTCAGAACCGATAATGTTATTCAGAAAAAAATTGCAGGTAACAAACAGGATTTTTTAAGCTGGATTAATCTATATGGCAATGGCAAAGTTACTATCCAATCTGATTATTGGGCATCTGGTCTGCAAACCGCCAAGAATTTAGCTGTAACTCCTGATATTGTTTTCGTTGTAACAGACGGAATTCAGGTAAACAACTCTGAATTTTTAAAAGATTTATTCACTGATTTAAATCTAAAATCACAGGTTTTTGTTTATGGTGTTACGAGCACAATAGAAGATATTAAGGAGTTAACAACGCCATTAAATACTTTTTTAGGCAGAACACCAAAACTAAAAGAGGATAAAATCTCTGCTTTGGACTCAGATTACCTTAGGGTTCCTGATTTCAGCACTTTAGGAATAGAATTAAACAAACTTGTTACTGATTTGTCTACTGCTCAAACGGGCTGTATTTCGAATGTAAGTATTGTTGAAAATAAAATCGCTTATCCTGCTTTAAAGAAAGGTGTAAAAGTAAGCCAGCAAGCCGGAACTCTGGTTCTTAGAAACAAAAGCCGTGTTCCTCTTTCCTTAAGCACAGGAACAAGAATACACACTGCGGGCAGTCTAAATGGCTTAACTTTTAAACTTCAAAATGCTGTTACAATTCCGGGCTCAACACAAATTGAGGTTGTAGTTCGAATTGAAGGAAAACCATTAGCGCTCGGAAATTTCTTTACTCCAATTGCTTTAAACAATGTTAAAAATCCTTTAGGTTTTAATATTAGCTTTAAAGTTGGCAAAGAATCATCTATAATTGATATTGCTACAGGAAAAACAAATTTGCAGTCTACGTATTTGCAAATTGCTGCGTCAGGTTCAAAAGGAGTTGACAGTACCAGAGGAATTCATCTTCGCTGGCTGCTTGCTGGTAAATTGGGCGAAAAACATCTTCCAAAAGGAGATTTATATAAGGGTGAAAAAATTAATTTTAATAAACCGGAAGACTTTGTAAAACTATACAGGGCTCCTTATACAAAAGTAAGCCACACTTTAGATCTAACCAGAGAACCAAATGTTGTAGATAATCAAAGGGCTTTATGGATTTATAAGACAATGGATTCTAAGAGATCTATTTATGTTAGTTTTCAAAATAAAGCAAAGTATAAATCAGTCAAACTTGGTATAGATCCGTTAGCAAATGCTGCCGCCTTTGTACAAGCATACGGAAACAACTTAATTGAAATTGAAAATAAAACCGAATTGTTTTTTGCTGCAGAATTAAACTTTTCACCACCAACATCTTCAAGTAAGGTAAGGTTAGAAACTTTATCTGTTGCAGAGAATACCATTATTGCTGCTAAGAGAGTTACCAATCGTAAAAGTTATTCTTCGACACAATTAAATAACGTTCGTTTGCTTGCAGAAAACGGAAGAAGCATCCGATTTAAGGCTGATAACTGTACTTTGAATGCTATAAACTTTGAGTTTTATTCAGATTTCATTACACATGCCAATACTAATGGCGATTGGAATTTAAAAGGCAAATATGGTTTGAGCAAAAATGATATCAAAGTTTTTGAGCAATTAGAACCAAAACTCAATGCGGTTCATGGAAAATGGCTAAAATATAATGATGGCGAATATGTAAATATTACCAATTATAAAAACAAATGGAACAGGCCAGCCATTGAAGGAGATGAAAGCGATAAAAAGATTAAGTCAATCGTTGAACGCTATATCGAATTAAGCGAAAATCCAAATGACCCAACCGCATTAGAAGCTATCAACTTTGGAGATCTTGACGCAGATAAAGATCCTGAACCGGGAGAAGAACAGGACGATGCAGAAAAAATATCTAATCTTGATTTGTTAAATATTGCGGCAAACGATTACCATATTGCACGTATGTTAGGTTTGGGATGTATTGATATTGACGAAGAAGTGCTTTCCGGAGACTATGTTTATCTAACAGAATACACCACTTTTGGTGATTTGGGGGATGGCCTGGGATCAAGAGAGGTTCAGCATCTTTCTATGAGTATTCCAACTTCTACAGCTACAGAGCGTTTTTCTCTGCCGGTTCAATTAAATAACATTGTGCCTGGTTTAAATGTGGGTTCTGATGAAAATCAAAATGCTCAAATTACAGATTCAAACGGATATAGTTTTGACGGAAAGAAAAGATACGTAAGTTTGTTTATGGATGACGTCATGGATTATGACATAGCATCTGCTAAGGCTGATGATTTCTTTAAATCTTCATTAGAATATGACGGAAGTTCCTTTACATTTCCTATTTATGTAGGTATCGATTTTAAAATTGATGGAGAAACAAACTGGAGAAAACCGGAGATATCATTTGATTTAGAATATCGCAATGTCAATAAAAATCTTGAAGAATCATGTTATGAGCCGGTACCGGTTATTATTCCGGATGCTGGAAAATCAATCTTAAATGTACGTCAGGAAGAGGCCGGTAAAAAAACCTATATCTATCAGGGATATGGCGTTAATATTTTCTCCAGAGCATCTGCCGGAAGAAGAATAAGTATTGAATCAGATATTAAACCGGCAAACAATTTAATGCCGCCAGGCAATATTAACTCACTTTTAATTACCGAAGAAAACCCATTAATGTTCACCTCTCAATCTGAGCAGGAACGTCTTGGTAAAATTATAGGAGACGATCCAACATTGGTTAGAATTTTATTTGACTATTACTCGGCTCAGGAATTATTAAGTTACACTGTTCCTTCTGAAATATCTGCTCAAGAAGCTGAGTTGGACAAAAACAGTATTTTTCCTGATACAGAAGAAATATTCGCAGATCATTTTAAACTATACTACAAAGACGGACTTCCTGAGGTAGAATATGGTGAAATTGCAAGTATTAATAATGATGATGAACTGACCTCAATTGTTACAATAAGAGAGTATAAAGTTCTTAGCAGCGGCGAAGATGTTAAAGTAACATTAACTGAAAGCAATAAAGCAAGATTTACAGGAGGAATTCTAACTGTTGGAGATCAAAATTATGTGATTCAGGATATAAATGTTGTTCTTAAACCAAAACAAAAACCTCAGGATCCTGATGAATTTGGCTATGCTAATATCACTGTACTTAAGAAAGAAGTAAGTGACCGTACTCATGCTGAGGGAGATGCCACAATAGACTCTGACCAAATTAAGGGCATAGAAAAGCCTGAGAGTAAATTATGCACTTTGGTTCAAAACATGTTAACAGACTCGAACTGGCATAAACCGGAAATTGATTTTAAAGTTCAATATCCCGAAAGTTTAAATATTATTCATCGTGAAGTTATTCAGCCTGAAAGCGAAAACACAACAGAGCTGCAATTAGAGAAAACCAGAGGTATCTGGAAAAATGCCCTAATAGAAAAGGTATTGGAAGATGCGTATAAAATGGATAAAAACGGACAATATGAATTGGATAAAGATGAAAAACCAATCAAATTGGCTGACAAAAAACATTTAGGTTTATATCAAATCACTTTTTCTGGTTTTAATTTACCTCAGCACCCTCAGTTTAAAGCAGGAAACGAAAACTCTGTAGAATGGTTTAATGGTATTGTTCGTTTATTTACAAAAAGCTCTGTTAAACAAGGAGTTTCAGTTCCTATAAAAACGAGAAAAGAATTTAAAGTTGTTCGAACCAAGAATATTGGAGAAACAGGAGATTTGGTTTTATATGTTAATGATACAGATTTCAAATTAGGAGATTATGTAAATCAAACAATGCTCGAAAGCCATGATGAAATCATTATTGGAAATAAAGAAGTAAACTATTATCCTAGTTATAAAGTATATCTGTACAAAGACCAAGCTTCTGGAATTACAAAAGAAAATATTCAGCCAAGAGCTGGCGAAAGTACACGCTACTCTATTTTCGGAATTAGTTCGCGTGCTGTTCGTCCTACTTTTGAGTACAAATCCAAGATTAGTATTCCGAGCCCTATGTATGCCGTTAAAGTTGAAAAAGCCGAAAAACCAGAAATTACAGAGGGACATAATTTATATGCCACAAGACCTGATTTTTACAATCGTTCGACTTTTACTTTTACAACTCAATACAAAAAAGAACGTAAACCTTACGGAGCTTTGCATTATAGAGCCAATGAGCAAGACTTCCTGAATCTTTTGTATAAAACAACAACTATAAATACCATTCGTGAAGAACTAAAAAAATTGGGTGGCAATGAAGAACCTGATTTTGAAAAAAGATGGAAAAACTTTTTAGACTTTAAATACCTTGAAATCAATGGGAATTACAAAGCCTTCCCTGAAAATGAATCTGAGCCAAACTATAGATTTCCATTACCCGATAATGACGAATTTGTAAAACTAATTAATGATTTTATCAAATGGCATAATGAAACGCAAAAACCTGAAATTAAAGCCAAAACAATAGAGAAGTTAACTTCATTAAATCAAGTATTAATTTCTACAGCTAATGGAGTTAAAACCAATTTATTGGCTGTTTATTTTATTGAAGAAGCTATAAAATCAGCCTACGTTCCATTAACAGAAGTACCGGTTATTTATGAATACATTAAAGACAATACGTATGTACCAACCAACAAAAAGCAGACAATTAAAGACAAAAATGGTCATGCCTTAAAACCAACCGATCCCGATTTTGATATTGCGCCAATGATGAAGATCGTTAATGAAACTGAAAATATAACACAGTTTACTGATTTTAATCTGGATGGAAATTCTCAAAGTTTTTATTTCTATGCGGTTCGCGAAATGGATATTAAAATGAATTTTAGTGAACTTAGTGATCCTTTAGGACCTGTAAAACTGGTTGCTTCAAATCCGCCTCAAACGCCGGAAATTAAGCGAATCATGCCAATTCTTGAAAATCAGGTTTTAGGAATTAAACCTTCAATTCAGTTTGAAATAAATGCTTATCAGCCGGAATACAAAATCGGAAAAATCAATATTTATCGTGCCTCTTCAATGCTGGATGCAAAATCGATAAGAACGATGACACTGGCTAAAGAAATTGTAATTGACGAAGATACTTTATCTAATGAGTTTGATAATGTCTGGACAGTTTATGATGAATTTGAAGATTTAGAATTTGTTCCGTTTGGCGATGGCCTTTTTTACCGAATTACGGTTTCAAGAAAAATCGAATATGCAGATTCAGGTTCAACTACAGAAAATCCTATCATCAATATTGACTATGCGCCTTCGCAGCCTTCAAAAATTACAGCTACAGTAATTGCTGATACTATTTCGCCTGAATCTCCTGTATTAGAAGCATCAGGAAATATAACCGGAACAAATACTGAAGTTTTAAAAACAGTCATTTTCAATTGGAAGAAAACAGTTCATAATGGTAAATATCATTTATACAAAATGACCCGATCTGGGAATTGGGAAAAAATTCATGAAGTTACTTCTAACCTGAATGATGTCAGTCTTCCGCTGGAAAGTGTAAACTCTTATACAGATGAATTGATTATTAAAAATGATGATGGTGAAAGAATCTATCACCATTTCAAAGTAATCTCTGAAAACTCTTCAGGAATGTTTAGCAGTGAAGAAAAAATCTTAACTCTTTAAAACTAGCAGCAAATACCAATGATTAAACTCATTGGTGTTTTATTCAGCCTCATCAAACAAAAATTTATAGCAAGAAATAAAATTAAACAACATGGCAACAAGCAGAAATGACTTTCACAACAAATTCAAAGATGGAGATATTCCGTCACACGTTGACTTCGTCGAAATTTTTGACAATTTCGTTCATAGAGATGACGATAAAGCCGATTTTCAAATGGTGGAAACCGGTACAGACAATGAGCATTATATTACTCCGGCACTTTTAAAAAGCATTTTTCAAAATTCAGGAATTCTTTCCGGAAACTGTTATTCTCCATACAAACAATATGAGGACGATTTTACAGGCACAACAATAGAATTAGAATTTTCCCCTGTTGAAAACAGTGTTAAGGTATTCAAAAACGGACAGTTATTAGAAGAAAATGAAGATTACCAACTAAATTCAGAAACTGGAATAATCATTTTTAGTGAAGGGATTACGAGCCGAAATATTGAGGTAAACTATTGGTTTAAAAATATCAATCCAACATCTGACAATTCTGATTCCATCTTTGGTAAAGCATCGATCCCTTACAAAGAAAACTTTAGCGCCGACACTTTTAATGATGATACTATTACACTAAAAGAGACACCTCTTAAATACAGTGTGAAAATATACAAAAATGGCCAGCTGCTTCGAGAAGGTAAAGATTATTCTATAGCCGAAGACAGTGCCGTTATTACATTTTCTGCACCCATAAGCGGCCGTAACATCGAAGTCGACTATTGGTTTCAAAGTTCAATTTCATTAACGGATCCGGAATTGAATACAAAATATGTTGACTTAACCACAAAACAAAGCATTGCAGGAAATAAAACTTTTACAGAAACTATTGAAAGTAAAGGCTTTATTAAAACTGGCGGCGCTTCTAACCAGTATTTAATGGCTGATGGTTCTGTTTCTAATTCTACAAGTTCTGATTATGATGCCGGACATTCCCCTTTTGGTATACCACTGACTGGTGGATATCAAAAATTTAGTAATGGTTTAATATTACAATGGGATTATTTAATTAATGGTTCTAGCAATTATACTTTTCCTATTGCCTGGCCTAAAAGAGTAGGCAGTATAGTTCTCTCTACACATAGAAGTTCCTCAGGAAATAAAGGTTTTAATCATGTTTTTAATGTTACAGGTACCTCATACAATGCAATTATTGATGGTAGTACCGGATACATGTTTGCAATTGGTTATTAATAAAAAAACTTAAAAATAAAAAAAATGTATAAAGGAACATACAGCGAAAACGGAGAATACACAGGATTTTATGTTGAAGGAATTCATGAAAATATCCCACAGCCCAATATTGAATTATCTGAAGAAGAATGGCAGCAAGCCTTATCAAAAAACTACAAAGTAATTAATGGTAAACATGCTTATTCTGCATTCGTTAAGAGTCAGGATGATATTCTGGAAAATTTAAGAGTCACCAGAAACATATTGTTAGCTGAAAGTGACTGGACACAAGCGGGAGATTCTCCTCTTTCTGATGAAAAAAAATCAGAATGGAAAACCTATAGACAGGCACTAAGAGATTTAACTGATCTGGATGATCTATCTTCTATTGTCTGGCCTGTAAAGCCACTGTAATCGAAAAAAACTCAATGATTCTCTGATGGTTTTAAAAACAAAAAAACAACATTATTACTTCATAAAAACATAATGTATGGAAGAAAACACAACATTTAAACCTTTTGAATATTTAGACCATTATACTCCGGTAGAAGGCTTACAGGTTTATTATAATACAGAAAAAACCTTAACACTTAAAAAGAATGACTGCGTTAAAGGAACAACTGGAAACCCAGTTACTTTAACTGCAAATGCCAATAAATTTGTATCAACAGTAAGTGCTAGTGAAGCAAATGAGCAAGCCGAATCATGGCTTAATGCAAATGCTCAGGCCTATGCTAATAATACCGGAACCTGCGGTATTAGACCTACAGCATGGCGTGGAGCAAACCCTTCATGTGTTTTAGAGCCGCCTACAACTTTATTACCTTTTGATTATATGGTAATAAAATACAAGTGGGCTCCTGGCGCCGGTGTTGATTTAGATACTTTTACTGGTTTCGTAAATACAGGCATTAGCACTTTAGATAAAAAATGGGTAGGATTTGGACTCGGAAATGAAATTCCGACTAGCGCAATTGCACAGGATTCTTACATTATGTGGGGCGGTGACATTCAGGATGTAACAGGTACCGAAACTTGTCTGATTAATTTCAAAAAAGTAAAAGAAGTTTATTCTAATCTCAATGATGTTCAAATTAGAATGGCCGGAGTTTGGTGGGTTTCTAAGGCTAGTGGAAATATTGATGTAGAAATTACCACTTTCCTTGGCGGTACAATGACAAAAGAGGGTAAAGACATCATAAATAATGACGGTGATCAGGTTCAGCAATTAAACTTTTCAAAAAACATTTCAATACAGGGTAAACAGCTTTCAATAGACCAAGTTACTCACATTGGATACATTAATTATTCTAATAACCAATCAACTGCAAAGGTTGTAATAAATTATTAAAAACATGGAAAACACAGGATATAAGTCTTTTGCTTTTTTAGAAAAATACTATACAGATGACAATACCTCCACAGAAGAAACAAAACCAAATGTAACATCAGATCCAGATTATATTGCCCCTATTTTAGATATTACGACCTGCCCACCTGTCACTCGACATTACAATAGCCAACAAACTAAAACCGTTACAAAAAATAATTGTTCCCCGGGAGAAACAGGTACTGAAGTTGAACTTATTGCTTATGCAAATCAATTTGTATCCTATGACAGTATAACTGATGCAAATAATCAAGCACTTGCCTGGCTGGAAAATAATGCTCAAATTTATGCGAATAATGCGGGAACCTGCATTGCTGATTCAACTCCTCCTACAAGTCCTTTTTTAAGTGTGTCTTCGATTACTTCAAATTCATTGATATTATCATGGACTCCAGCAACAGACAATGGAACAATTGCAGGCTACGATATATACAAAAATGGAGTTTTACTAAGTTCAACTTTATCTGATGTATATACTTATTCTGTCAGCAGTTTGTCTCCATCTACGACATACAATTTTTATATAAAAGCAAAGGATGCTACAGGAAATTCAAGCAATAGTAATATTTTAACCAGTACGACGCTATCTTCTCTTCTATCTCTAAATGCAGTAAAATCGGTAATTTTTGAAAATAAAGCCAGATCATGGAGCGAATGTAGAGATGCCTCTTCTGCAGATTTACAACATATCGATAATACGTTTATTGGTGCAGCTGTAAGTGCAGATAGTTTATTATATTCTCTAAATAGATATAGAGGTGTTATTGATACTTCGTCAATTACTATCAAGCCAAAATCTGCTAAAATAAAATTTAAGTTTGCAGAAAACACAGTTGGCAATGCGTTGACTTTTAATCTATTTGGATCCAATATTCAGATTCCACTTAATCAAGAATTTCAACCTGCTGATTGGAATGACTGGGACAATAGTACCTTTATTAATAGTATTTCTGTTCCTATAAATTCTACAGCTTATAACGAAATAAATTTAACTAGTTCTCAATTAGATTTACTCGTTTCAGGTCAAGCCTATAACTTTTTCCTAATTTCTAATGGTGATAAAGACTCATCTATACCTGTTTCAAATAGCAGACCTTTATTATCAATAACTGCCGAAACTGGCCAGATATATTTAGAATGTCAATTTTAATAAAGACAATTTCATAATAGAATAAAATTGGCTGATTTAGAAATAAATCAGCCAAATAAAATTTTAAAAAATCCCATTTAGCACTAGAAATTAAATACCACAAAAATGAACACAAATCACAACAGAATAAAAGTATCTGACTTAGAAACAGATGAGCGAGACAAAATTTTAGCTACAAATTCAAAAGGCGAATTAGAATTTATAGCCACAAAAAATATCAAGGTTGATAGTTACAATGCTTTAGATTATGAACAGGAAGGTAAAGCTCTTGATGCGAGGCAGGGAAAAATTCTAAAAGATTTAGTTAATAACAAAACAGATAAAGGTGGTTTTCAAGGTACAGCGCAAGATTTAGCAAATTCTATTCCTGACCTTAATAGTTCTAATTTAAAACTTGGAAATTATCCATCAACGCGAAATGATGGACAATTATCCACAAATAAAGTTCTAACAACTGATGCAGAAGGTAATTTGAAATTATGTTCGTTACCTACATCTATTACTTATCCTGCGCCATATATTACTGAAATTTTACCTAATAATTTTTTACCAAATACAACTGCAAACATTATTTTAAAAGGCTCGTTTTTCACTCCAAACACGAATGTTGCCATTGAAAATCAAACAGTTAATTATATTACTTTTAAAAGTGATAATGAAATCCTAGTTAATGTCACATCAGGAAATTTAGAAGGCAATTTCTCTATTATTTTGAATAATGGATTGATTGCGACCTTTCCTAATTCTTTCTTAATTATATATGGCGATACTTTTTCTCCTAAATCAACTGACTACAAAGATATTACACAACCTATAGATTTAACAATTAACGGAGAAATAAACGTTTCTCAATACAATGTTTTAGGTACATCTATTTTAGATCCTACAAAATTAAAATTAAACTCTTTAAAGAATTTTCATTTTAATTTTTCTTTAATGCATTCTCCTTTCGGCACAAGTGGTTTTGACGGTCATCAGCAATTTATGTCTATCTATCGAATATCAGATAATGTAGAAGTTTATAGATTCTCATTTTTTCAACTTACAACGACCTATACCAATTTCCTTCTTCAGTCCGGAACTACACTTAACACTTCCAATTATGTTGATTCAGGTACTCTAGCATCTGGCACATTAATTAATTTTAGTTTCAGAAAAATAAATGGAGTTATTACACTATACAAAAATAGCACTTTGCTATTTACGCCTCCATATGTTGAACTAACGGATATGTATATCAAATTTTTTATAAGAAGGCAGGATATAAAAAGCATTAAATATGTTGAGCTTTTTTAAAAACAAATATTTATTTTTTAATGTAAATTCTCAAAATAATATCACTGTTTTTACAAATAGATTTCATGATTGCATTTAATTACAAATCTCATGAAAAGGCTTTGTAAAAAAATCTTTAAAAAAAAATAAAAATGGGTACAAATTATAACCGAATTAAAGTGGCTGATTTAGAAAAAAATCAGCCCAATAAAATTTTAACAACAGATACTGAAGGACAATTAAATTTTACGGATATCAACAATATCAGGATTGATAGTTACAATGCATTAGATTATGATCAGGAAGGTAAAGTTCTTGATGCGAGACAGGGAAAAATTCTAAAAGATTTAGTAAATAACAAAATAGATAAAGGTGGTTTTCAAGGTACAACACAAGATTTAGCAAATTCTATTCCTGATCTTAATAACTCTAATTTAAAACTTGGAAGTTATCCATCAACACGAAATGATGGACAATTATCCACAAATAAAGTTTTAAGTACGGATGCAAGTGGTAATTTAAAATTATACTCTTTACCTACATCTACTTATCCAGCACCATATCTTACTGAAATCCTACCTTATAGTTTTTTACCAAATACAACCGGAAACATTATTTTAAAAGGCTCATTTTTCACTCCAACTATGACAGTCGTAATTCAAGATCAAACTGTTAATTATCTAGAGTTCAAAAGTGATAACGAAGTAAATGTGAATGTAACAACGGGACGTGCTGAAGGTAGCTTTAATGTAACTTTAAATAATGGTATTTCTGCGACATTTCCAAAAACTTTACTAATTGTTTTAGGAACAGTTTATACCCCGACAGCTAATGAATGGGAGAATACGAGTTTGGTAGATGTTAATGAAAATGGTTCGGTTAAATTAATTAATCACGGTTCACCAGGAAGAGCTGATTGGAATAAAGTATTCAATATTTCAAAACCTTTTGAAATTAGAATGACACCTAAAAGATCTCCGCTAGGAAATTATATTGGCGGTGATGATTACGGGGATTTTACTTTAAAATTAATCAAAGCAACAGATGGAACACCTTTTTTAAATGCGCAATTCTATCATAGTGTAGGAAGTGGTGTTAATAATACAAATGTCTTTTTAGTTTCAACTGGAACACTAAATTTGTTTAATCTTGGAGGTTTTTTTCCAACTATTGCGCCTTTAAATACAATGCGCTTAAAATTTGTTGGCGGAGTTATGTTTTTATACATGGATAATACTTTGATTTACACCTTCGCAAATTTCCCCACAACGAACCTGAAACTTGTATTACAGCCTAAGTTTTATGATTTTGCTGAAATTAATTATATAGAATTAGCTACTTAAAAAATATCATGAGCGCATAAATTGTTGTAGATTATTATTTAGAAAAATTTAAAACACTGGGAAATACTTTAGCTTATATTAGTTTTGATTGTTTGTCATTTCTATATACAAAAGAACCCGACTACAAAATGAAAGGTATCAAAAGAAAGTTTACTAAAGCTTTTAAAGTTGAAGTACATAACTTAAAAATATCGAACTAATATCTAAATTCGAATTATAAATAACTCATTATATCCCACTCCATTAAAAAAAGGGAATAGTATATCACTATTCCCTTTTGTATTTTATTTTATTAAAATATCCAAACCCTATTTCTCTCTATAAATCAAATACTGCTTTCTCATTTTTTTAAACTCCTGCAAACCTTCTTTCCAGCTGTTTCTTATTTCCTGTTCCGAAATTCCTGCTTCGATTTGCTGTTGCAGTTTTTCATTTCCTGCCCGAATAGAGAATTTTCTTTTATCAAAAAATTTCGATTTATCTTCCGTAGTTTGGTAGGCTTTAATCAGCCATTTAATTTCGAGTTTATTAATTCTCGGTACTGCCGATAAATCCTCTCCATTACATTCTACACCATTATACAAAGGGTCTTTGTCTCCAAAATTGGGTTTTGGCGTAAAGGCAAAATCGCTTTTTGGTAAATAAGGCGAACCGTAAATCTGAAATTGCTTTTCCGTTCCGCGTCCCATACTTACATTTGTTCCTTCAAAAAGACACAAACTCACATATAAATTAATCGATTGGTCGTTTGGTAAATTTGGTGAAGGACGAACCGGCAGACTATACGTCATGTTTCTGTTATAATTCAAACACGGAATAACGGTCAAATTACATTGAATCCCATCTTTCAGCCATTTTTGATCATTGATCATTTTGGCTTCTTCCCCCAAAGTCATTCCGTGAAGCAAAGGCGTTGGATGCATTCCTATTCCGCTTTTAAAAGCAATATCCAAAACCGGACCGTCTACAATCGCAATATTAGGATTTGGACGATCTAATACAATCAGCGGAATATTATTTTCAGCACAAGATTCCATTATTCTATGCATCGTTGAAACGTAGGTATACAAACGCGTTCCCACATCCTGCAAATCAAAAACCATGATATCAATACCTTTCAATTGTTCGGCACTTGGTTTATTGTTTTTACCATACAGGGAAGTTATGGATAAACCTGTTTTCGAATCGATTTCATCAGATACATGTTCGCCGGCATCGGCTGTACCACGAAAGCCATGTTCAGGCGCAAAAATAGTTTTGATTTTGATGTTTTTCTGAACCAAAAAATCAACCAAATGAGTTTTCGAATCGATAATTCCGGTTTGATTGGTGACAATACCAATTGTTTTTCCTTTTAATAAAGGCAAATAAGCAGTATAATTTTCTGCTCCTGTTTTTATTTTTTGCGCAAAAGATACTGTTGTAATTAGTACGCATAGTATAGTTAGTCTTTTCATAAGGTTTATTGTTTTTTTATTTGGCATTAATTTTTCACGCAGATTCTACAGATTAGGGCAGATTTAATTTTTAATCTGTGTTTATCTGTTTAAATCTGCGTGAAACAAAAATCATGTTAATCCTTTATCCCGATAGCTATTGGGAATGGCTAAATTTCGCATGACGATTTATCAAATTTAATTCGTGGAAATTAGTGTAATTCGTTGCGAAAAAAAATTACTCATTAACTTGCCTCCAAATTTTGGCAGTAAAATCATCTTTATACATTAATCTGTTTGTTCTCGTTGGATTTACGCGATTGGTCAGAATGATTAAAAACCTGTTATTATCAGGATTCATAAAGAAAAAAGTTCCTGTAAAACCAGTATGTCCAAAATCATTTTTTTTGTAAAATTCATCCGGTTTACGTTTATCAAAACCGAGTCCGCGGTAGATTCCTTTTTTTACCAGAGGCGATTTTGTAAACTCTTTTACCACTTTCGACTTTAGAATTTGTTTTCCGTGATACTTGCCATTATTCAAAAGCATCTGGCAAATCACCGAGATCGATTGTGCATTGGCAAATAAACCTGCATTTCCTGAAACTCCTCCCAAAATAGCCGCTGCTTCATCGTGCACATAACCTTTGATCGTATCTTTTCTGAAAAAATGATCAATTTCAGTTGGCATTACATTTTCCTCCGAAGTCCATTTTAGCGGATTGTATCCAATTTTCGAAATCCCCAATTCACTATAAATTCCTTTAGCCAATTGATCGAGTTTCTGCCCTGTTTTTGTCTCTATGATTTGTTGTACCAAAAGCAAATTGAGATCGCTATACAAATATTTACCACGTTCATGTATATTGGCAACAGCAATTTTCCCGTAAACTGTTTTATAAAATTCAGGATTGATCCACATATTTTTATAAACCTGAACGTAATGATCTTTAGGTTCGAAAGAAAGGTAGTTTGAATCGTAAACAATATTTTTATTTACATACATCGTATCAAACAAATCCGGATAATTCTCAGATTGCTGATTGCTTAACAAAGGCGATCCGTCAGGCGTAGAAAGCAAACTTTGGTAAAAAGTAATACTTGGCGTTAATCCCGATGTGTGCGTTAATAATTCAAAAACAGTCAAATCAGCAATAGCCGTGTTTTTATAGAAAGGAACAATTTCGCCCAATTTATCGTCTACATTTATTTTATCCTCGCCCACCAAACGCATGGTTACAAGTGTTGCGCCCAAAACCTTAGACATAGAAGCCAAATCGTACACATCATCTGTTTTTACTAATCCTTTTTTTGAGTAATCATGATAACCATAATTTTTCAAGATAAAAACAGAATCTTTACTGCCCACAATAATTTGTGCTCCCGGAAAAAATCCTTTTCCTAAGGCATTATTCATCATCGAATCGATGAAAACTTCATTTTGCTTTGTATCAAAAGACTTTTTCGATTTTTTAAGCGACTGGCAACTTATCCCTAAAAAGATCAAAAAGACAAGTACGATTCTAACTCCTGTTTTTTTCATTGGTTTATGGATTAATTCTTAAATCCTGAGCCGCCATCAAAGGTTCGTTGTTTGTGGCCGTTATCATAATCTTAACTGCTTTTACAGGCTGTTTTGGATAAATGGATGCATTTCCGTAATCAAAACTATCTCCTTTTTCAAAGTCGACACCGTTGTATGAATATTCGACATGACCATCATTGACAATAAATCTCGGGTGATGCGGAATCCCTGTTAATACATCAATTTTTGAGGAAACAATAGGATTGGTAAAAGTGTATAAAATCCAGTCGCCATTTGCGCAGGCAACATCGGTACGTAAATACGTTTCTATGTTATAATCTTCTAATTTTGAAATTGGAAATTTAGGATTCTCCGCCATCGATGACGTGACTTTTACTTCTGGTTCTAAATAAGGAGAGCAATTAAAATTTACCTTCGCCGAAGATTCTCTAGCTTCTTTATTATCCACCACAAAATCCAAACGGTATGTATTTTTTTCATTGTAATTTTCGATCACAAATCGCAAACGAGGTTTTGATTTCAGTGTTTTTTCTTCTGCATAAGTTTGTATCAATTGATCATTTTCAAAAAGTGAAACAGATCTGATACTTCCATTCGCACTTGCATCAGTTGTTGGATCAAAAGTGAGGTACCAAATTCCTTTTTTGTCTACATTTTCAGAAATATTCTCCGAAATGTTTACCACTTCAATTTTAGAAGTATTCCAGTTGGCAACCGGCAGTTTTTCGACTTTTACAGCAGGACTTGCAATCTCTTCATTAAAAAAAGTACGGAACATATATTGCTCGTATTCTTTGGTTTTAATTGGATTGGTATACGAAGGCGATTGTCTTGTAGGTTCATTTCCTTGCGCATCATAACGTACAACGGCTCCTTCATAAGGCGGAGTCACGGTGATAATTCCGCTTTTGTAAATTGCCGTTGGCGGAAAATCCCTAAAAGCAATTCCCATATTCGCCAAACGCTCTAAATGACTGTGAGTTAATCTTCCGTAAAAATCATCCCAATTTTTATCCTCTTTTTTAGTCCATCCAATTTCTGACAAAGCAGCAATTCTAGGGTAACTTTGGTACTCCATAATTCTTGTCGGACGATCCAGATATTCGCTCCATAAAGCGCCCTGAACTCCTTTGATCAGTTTTTGCTGTTCAGGTGTTAACTCATTCTCCGGAATTGGCTCAAACGAATATGCTCTTTTGGTATCTGTAATGGCTGCCCAGCGATGCCCGCGTTCATTTTCAGATTGTGCCATATCAAAATAAGTATATTGTCCCGGCATCATAATGGTTTCATGTCCTTTTTTAGCCGATTCAATTCCGTAGCTTATTCCCTGCCAGGCACTAATTAAAGTGTTTAGATTTATTTCTCCGCCTTTTAAAATTTCATTCCAGCCATTTGTTTTTTTATGATATTTATCCACAATGGTTTGAACTCTTCTAAAAAAATAATTCTGAAGCTGAAAACTATCTGTAAATCCTTCTTTTGCCATCAAAGCCTGGCATTTAGGACAATGCTCCCAGTTGGCACGATTGACTTCGTCTCCTGCAATATGAATATATTCAAAAGGAAAAATTCCCGAAACTTCTCTAATAATCGAATCTAAAATTTGGTAGTTTTCTTCACGTCCCACACACCAAACATTTTTTACTTCACCCTGAACACTTTTAAGTTCCTGCGTTATAGCACAACCAATCTCGGGATATGCTGCTGTTACCGCACGCGAATGTCCCGGAATTTCAATTTCGGGCATTACAGCAATCCCTCTGGCAGATGCATACGCAACCACTTCTTTCATATCTTGCTGAGTGTAAAAACCGCCATAACGTTTGTTTCCAGAACCGTACGATGGCAATAACACTTCTCCCGGTCCTCTCCAAGCTCCTTTTGCAGTCAGATCCGGCATTGATTTTATTTCGGCTCTCCAACCATTATCATCAGTAAGGTGCCAGTGAAAAACATTCATTTTATGCGCTGCCAGCCAATCGATATAATTTTCAACCGTTTGTTTATCAAAAAATTGTCTCGAACAATCCAGCATCATTCCGCGCCAGTCAAAACGAGGATAATCTTCGATTTTTACAAACGGAATTGTTCCTTTTTTCACATCTTTTGCAGAGCAGATTTGTAGTAAAGTCTGAAAACCATTCAGGACTCCGTTTGGAGTTTTTCCTTTTACCAAAACTCCTTTTTTATTAACAGTCAATTGATACCCATCATTTGGAAGACTCATTTTTTCATCGACCAAAAGTGCTATTGTATTTTTTTCCTGTTTATTTCCGTTAACAACCGATGCCGTAATTCCTGTAATTTTAAAAAAATCACTTGCAATGTAAAGAATACTTTTTTCTATCTTTTTGTCAATAATAATCTTCGGCGTTGAAGGAATTATAAAAGCTTTATCTTTTTGTTCTATTTTTACAGGCCTCGGGATTATATCCAGTTGCTGAGCCTGTATCGTATTCAGCGAACTCAGGAAAATGGCGATTAGTAAAATACTTTTTTTCATCTTTTTAAACTTTTGTTTTATTAAAATTGTATCGGACTGCTCTCCGTTTGTGTATTACTCAAAGCGGTAATAGCGTAGGTATATTGCTGCAAATTAGCGTTCGGAACCTCTAATTTTGTTGCTGTTGTTACATAATAAATGTTCTCCGGATTAGAGAAATCGGTTATTTTTGATTTAGGAAATCTGTAAATCACATATTTTTGATTGTTTACCCCAGCTTTCCATGTCAGAACTGCGGTGCCGCCTTTTTGAGCAATCGAAGCATTTACCGGTGGTTGAGGTTTTACTCTTGTAATTCTGTTGGCTTCGGGCGTTAGGGCGATGTATTTATATTGTTTTTCCATAAGAGGTTTTCTCAGCGTATCTCCTTTTTTCAGAAAATTGGTTGCTGTAAAATGCATCGAACCATCAATCATAGGCATTGTACGAATCATTTCTATCTGTTTCACAATCTGATCCGGACTTCTCCACTCTACTTCTTTTGCCGTTTTCGAAAGCTTATAAACTCCATGACCTATATAAACATTGGCTCCATATTTGTGCGCTGCCCACCATTTTGCCAAAACTTCAAAATTAGCCCTATCAAAACCAATGTGCCAGTACAATTGTGGCGTAACATAATCGATCCAGTTTTCTTTTTGCCATTTCAAAATATTGGCATACAAATCATCATAATTTGTTGCTCCGGCCACAGTATTCGAACCTTGCGAATCTTTGGCAATATTTCGCCATACTCCAAAAGGTGAAATTCCAAATTCGACATCTGGTTTATTCGTAATGATGGTATCTCGTATTTGCTTGATGATCAAATCGACATTATCTCTTCTCCAATCGTCTTTGTCTTTAAACTGGCGAGGCTCTTTGGCGAAAGCCGCCTGATCAGGAAATTCCTGTCCTGCAATTTTATAAGGATAAAAATAATCATCCATATGAATGGCCTGAATATTATAATTACGGACTATTTCGCCCACTACAGAAGCTACAAAATCTCTGGTTTCTTTATATCCCGGATTAAAATATCTTGTTTTTCCGTAAGTAAGAAACAGTTCCGGTTTCTTAAAAAACAAATGATTTTTTGAAAGCACTTCGTTCGTCGTATCTTTTTGCACACGATACGGATTAAGCCAAACGTGAACACTCATTCCGCGTTTTCCGGCTTCATCAATCATTAATTGCAATGGATCAAAACCCGGGGCAACTCCCTGTTTTCCTGTAATCCAGTGCGATGCAGGTTCTTTGGTCGATTTGTAATAAGCATCGGCCGTAGGACGAATTTGAAAAACGACGGTATTCAGATTATAAGATCGTAAATTATCCAAAATCGTAATCATTTCGGTCTTCATTTCCTTGTCTGACAAGCCAGGTTTCGACGGCCAGTCGATATTGTCTACCGTAGATATCCACGCCGCACGCATTTCTCTTTTTGCTGGTTGCTGGCTAAAAATATTGGTTTGAAACAATACTACTAGAAATATTATTTTTAAACTTTTCATAAATATTATTTTTGGTTAGTTAATATAATGTCAGAAGATTTAACCGCAATGTTCGCAAGGGTTTTACGCAATGTTCGCTATGCTATTCCATCTTTTTAATTCTTTATCTCAGTAATTCCCGAAGTTTTTTTTCTCTCGCAGATTCGGCAGATTTAGCAGATTCAATTCGCGGAAATTTGTGCAATTTGTGGCGAAAAAAACTTTCTACTCTGTTAATCAGTGGCTAACTTTTTTCTCTCGCAGATTTAGCAGATTCAATTCGTGGAAATTCGTGCAATTCGTGGTGAAAAAATCATTTTAATCCTCCCAATCTGTGGCTAAGAAAAATACCTAACAGGTTTTTAAAACCTGTCAGGATAACTAACAACATAACTACTCTAATAAATAAATACCGCCTTCTATAAGCGATGTCCAAACTTTTCCCTGATCGTCAACCGAGAAGCCATTTACACTGGAGCTTCCTAAATTGATTTGTTTTATAATTTCAAATTTTTCAGCATCCACCACAACAACTTCACCTTTTCGGCTGCCTGTATATATTTTCTTTTTATTTTCTAATATTCCTGCAGGATTGTGTTCGTATCCTAGTTTAAGATCTAAAACTTTGCTTTGGTTCACTAAATTTTCTTCCGTCAGTTCCAGTTCATCATTAAGTGGTAATCTTAAAAGTTCACCTTCCATTGTTTTGGCATAAAACCATTTTCCGTCCTGACTTTTTCCCATCGATTCCCTTACTTTCCATTTCGAAGTTCTTAAAAGCGTTTTACCGGTTTCTATTTCTACAATCGTCAGAAAACGTTCAGGAGTAACCAGATAAAGTCGGTTTTTTGATGCCGCCATATTCACGTTTCCGGCTGAATATAAGACTTGTTTATTATTACCATTATTCCATTTCCAAATGAGTGTTCCCGTATTTTTATTCAAACAATAAACATTGGTATCCCATGCGCCAAAAATAATTTTATCGCCATGTATCAAAGGAGTTCCTTGTGAATAAGACTCAGGTAATTTATTTTGCCAGATCACTTTTCCGCTAACGGCATCGATACAAATAAATGCATTAGAACTTGCAGTATAAAGTTTATTATTTTCGACAATTGGCGAACCTACCAAAACACCTCCAACAGGAATATTCCATTTTTGATTACCGGATTCTGTATCAAATCCCAGTATATTTCCTTCGATTGTACCAATAATGAGGTTGTTTTTTACCACTGTTGGAGAAAAATAAATGGCATTTCCGGTTTCTTTTTTCCAGTTAAGTACTTTATTTTTCAAATTAACCGATTGTATCTCACCAATAGAATTCGCAAAAAAAAGGCTTTTTTTATCAAAAGAAGGAACACTATAAATAGAAGCAATATCTTTTACAAAAGGAAAAATGTCTGTCCCTGAATCTTTTGGAATTTTAATTTTTGAAGGTGTCGACGGAACCGAAAATTTAAAAACGCCTGGTTGATCAATTTGTTTCTGATAAATACGAATACTGTCTTTACTGATAATTACTTCGTTGTAACTTTTGGTTTTACCATCACGCGAGGTAATCGATGCGCCCATAATTCCGCTTAAACCGGAGAAATCATATTTTTTTAAAGTATGTCCATGACCACAAAAACTGGCGACAGTAGGATATTTTTCTAAAACCTGAAGCACTTCTTTATAATTACTTACGCTATTATCTAATGGGTAATGCGCAAAATTCAGCACTTTTTTATTGTTGTTTTTAAGGCTTTCTTTTAGGGTTTTATCCAGCCAAAGCACATCTTCGTGTTTTACGAAACCATCTCCCATTTTCATATAAGGACCACACGGAAACCCTATAAAAAGATATTCTCCTTTCGAAAATACAAACCGATCGTTGCCCCATATTTTTTTATAGGTTAAACCGGCACTTTCGCTCCAGTTGGTTTCGTGATTTCCGGAAATAACGTAATAAGGGATTTTTAAATTCGAAAGAATCGAATGAACATTTTTAAGTTCATCATCGGCGCCGCGATTGGTTAAGTCGCCGGTTACCACCACAAATTCATTATCAGATGTATTGATTTCTTTTATAATATTCTGCAGCAAAAAGTCATTTTCATTTCCCGGTGAAACATGTAAATCTGTAAGTTGCACGAATTTTATAATTCCTGATTTTTCTGCGTTTTGAGAAAAACCAGATGTTATTATAAAAATCAATAGTATTCTGGAAAATAGATATTTCATGGGTTTGTTTTAATTTATTTTGAAACAAATTCTACTATGATGGTGCTAGATTAACCGCAAAGAACGCCAAGGTTTTACGCGATGTTCGCAAAGCTTTCTTTTAATCTATTTTTTTTTCTCACACAGATTCAATTTGTGAAATTTGTGAAATTTGCGGTAAAAAAATCATTTTAATCTTTTATCCCGATAGCTATCAGGAATGTTAGAAGCACTGCTGTGCGTCTCTACAATATATATTGTGTTCTTTTTTTCACGCAGATTCAGCAGATTTATTTGTGAAAATTTGTGAAATTCGTGGCAAAAAAATCATTTTTAATCCTTCTAATTTGTGGCTAACCTTTTCTCTCGCAGATTTGGCAGATTCGGCAGATTTAATTCGTGTAAATTTGTGAAATTGCTTCGACTGTTCGTTGTCACTCGAATTGTGGCGAAAAAAAACTTTTTAATCTGTGGCGAAAAAATACCTAACAGGTTTAAAAAACCTGTTAGGATAGGTAACCAAACCAATTTTTATGTATTGCTAATGTGTGAATTGCAAAACATAATTTCTTATTTCAATTTATTTTCTTTGAAAAAATTATCAAAAAATAACAATTGAAATTTTAAGGAATTCTCCCAATATTCAATATTGTGTTTTCCTGGACGTTCTATATAATCGTGATTTATTTTTAGGGCCAGCATTTTATTATGCAGTTCGCGGTTTACATCCATAAAAAAATCATCTACACCGCAATCGATAATCAGTTTTAGTTTGTTGTCTTTTACCAGTTCAAGCATATTGGTAACGGTATTTTTCTCCCAATTTTCAGGAAATTCTTTTAGTGTTCCAAGGCGTTTTTTGATATCCCAGTTTTCAGGAAACGGACGAATATCGACTCCACCACTCATACTTCCTGCTGCTCCAAATACATCCTGATGTCTAAATGATAAATACAAAGCGCCGTGTCCGCCCATGCTAAGACCGGATATTGCTCTGCCTTCGCGACTTGCAATGGTTTTGTAATTTTTATCTACAAAAGGAACTAATTCCTTTATTACATAAGTTTCGTACTTAAAAGTTGGATCTATCGGACTATCAAAATACCAGCTTGAAAAATTACCATCGACACCAATTACTATAAAACCATATTGATCGACCTGTTTCCCAACATCTTTAAAGTCTTTTGCCCAACTGGCATAATTGCCGCTGTAACCATGAAGCAAATAAACAACCGGAAATTTTTTATTGCTTTTTTTATAATCATCAGGCGTTATCACGCAGGTTTTTATGTTCTTATTCATCGAAGGACTAAAAACCTGAAGCGTATCTATTTTAGCTGCTTTCACAGAAAAAAATACGAACATCAGAAATAGGGTGCAGATTGCTTTTTTCATAAAATCTTGTTTTAATTATTATGTCAAAATAAGTATCTTTTTTTTTACCATTAAGATATTAAGTTCATAAAGCCTTAAATTAGTTAATCTCTTAATGGTAAAAAGAAAATTAAGCTTCATTTAAAATTCGTAAAATCATCTTAAACAATCTCTTAAAATAGTGACCGGATGCATTGCTTTTCTATTCGTGCCGTCAAAAATCTGATGGCGGCAACTTGTTCCTGCAGCAGCAATTGCTGTTGTGGCTTCGGTTGTACGAATTTTTGGAAACAGCGTATCCTCGCCCATTTGCATACTAATTTCGTAATGCTCTTTTTCGTAACCAAATGAACCCGCCATACCGCAACAACCTGAATTATAAATGGTAACCGAACTGTTTTTGGGCAAATTCAGCATGACAAACGAAGCTTCAATAGTACTTAATGACTTTTGATGGCAATGTCCGTGAATTTTTATTGTTTTCTCGGTATCCGAAAATTGTCCCGAATGGATTTTTCCGTTTATTATTTCTCTTTTAAAGAATTCTTCGATCGTAAAAGTATTTTTCGATAACTTTTCGGCGCCCTCTTTATCATAGGCCAATCGAATGTATTCGTCTCTAAAAGTTAATATTGCCGAAGGTTCTATTCCGATTAATGGCGTATTTTCAGCAATTAAATCTTTGAAAATAGCCACATTTTTATTGGCAATATCCTGCGCTTCTTCCAGAAAACCTTTCGATATAAAAGCTCTTCCGCTTTCTTCGTGATCTATTATAAGTACTTCGTAACCTATTTTGGTTAGTAATTCATAAGCATCAATCCCTACCGAAACATCATAATAATTTGTAAATTCATCACAGAAAAGATAGACTTTTCCGTTTTCGAAAGTATTATTTACAGCTGATTTTTTATTTTTTTCGTACCATTTTCTAAAAGTTGTCGGCGCTAATAAAGGCACTTGTCTTTTTGGTGCGATTCCCATACTTTTTTTAACCAAAGGTAAATTGGCAACAAAATTGGTCATAGAAGGTGCAATGCTTCCTAATTTATTGAGTTTTGAATTGAAAGCAAAGATTTTATTTCGAACAGAAAATCCGTTTGCTTTTTGATATTGGTACAAAAACTCCGATTTTAAAGTCGCCACATCTACATTACTTGGGCATTCGCTGGCACAGGCTTTACAGCTTACACAGAGCTCGAATACCTTGTACAATTCTTCATGATCGAATTTATTGTCTTTTTCAGAATGCGTTAGATATTCTCTCAACGCATTGGCTCTGGCGCGAGTGGTATCTTTCTCGTTTCGTGTGGCACGGTAACTCGGACACAAAGTTCCTCCTGCCGATGGCAATTTCCTGCAATCGCCTGAACCATTGCATTTTTCGGCAGCACGCAAAATTCCCATACTGTCTGAGAAATCCTGAATTGTTTTTATATCCGGTTCTACTCTTCCTGCTTCAAATCGAAGATTTTCATCCATTTTAGAAGCATTTACAATTTTTCCAACGTTTAAAATTGTATCAGGATCAAATGCTTTTTTTATTCGTTTTAGCAGTTCATAATTTTTATCCCCAATCATAAAAGGCAGAAACTCTCCTCGCAAAATTCCGTCGCCATGTTCACCGCTTAACGAACCTTTGTATTTTTTTACCAAATGAGCGACTTCCGTTGATATATTTCTAAACTGGTGTAATCCTTCTTTTGTTTTTAAATTGATCTTCGGACGTAAATGCAGTTCTCCGGCTCCGGCATGTGCATAATAAATGGCGCTTTGTCCATGTCTTTCCATCATGGCAGCAAAATCGGCAATATAATTGGGTAAATCACTTAGTTCAACCGCTGTATCTTCAATAGAATCGGCTGCTTTATCATCGCCAACAATACTTCCTAAAAGTCCCAAACCTGCTTTACGAACTTCATTTACTTTATCAATATCAGCACCGTAAATTTTAGGCAAAGCATATCCAAAATTATTAGCTTCAAGATCTTTAATCAAAGCATCGGCTTGCAATTCGGCATCTTCCATGCTAATATGCGATCCTACTTCAAGCATAATAACCGCTTTTGGTTCTCCCACAATAAAAAATCGGTTTTTAGATTGTTCCCTATTGGTTTTGGTACAATCTAAAATCGTATCATCCATCATTTCGCAGGTGTACAAATGATGTTTCATTGCTACAACGACAGCTTCTAAACTTTCCTGAATGGTATGAAAATGCGCCACAACCATAATGTTGTTTGTTGGCGGTAAATCGTCTACTTTTAAGGTAATTTCTGTAGTAAATGCCAGAGTCCCTTCGCTTCCGCAAAGTAATTTCCCTAAATTGATTGTATTTTCTGTTCCCGAAAATAATTCTGATTTTAATAATGCATCAATGGCATAACCTGTATTTCGTCTGTGAATTTCAGGTTTTGGAAACTCCCTGTTAATTTCTTCCTGATTTTCTTTGTTCGAAAGTTCCTCGTAAATCGTTTTATAAATTTTATTTTCTAAAGAATCTCCTTTTGTCTTTTCGATAAAGTCTTCCGAAGTTAAATCTTTAAATACCGCAAGACTTCCGTCACTTAAAACCGCTTTTATCTCTACAATTTTATCGCGGGTAACGCCGTAACGTATCGAAGTTGTTCCAGATGAATTATTCCCAACCATTCCCCCAATCATACATCGATTTGTTGTTGAGGTAGTTGGACTAAAAAATAAACCGTGTGGTTTTAAATACAAATTCAGCTCATCGCGAATTACGCCGGGCTGCACTGTTATGGTTTTCTTTTCGGCATCAAAAGCAACAATTTTTGTAAAATGTTTAGAGACATCTACAATTATTCCGTTTCCCACCGTTTGTCCGGCCAAAGATGTTCCGGCTGTTCTGGGTGTTATCGAAATATTGTTTTTTGCCGCAAAGCGAATAATCTTAGCAATATCTTCTACTGATTTTGGAATTGCAACTGCTTCAGGCATAATCCTATACGCAGAAGCATCTGTAGCATATAATTTCTTATAAAGCTCATCGTAAAAAAGAGTTCCCTCTAATGAATCTGAAAGTTGCTGTAATGGGAGAAGACTGGACATTTTATTGGTTGGTTTGCTTTTGGTTGGTAATTTGAAAAATTTATTTTGATTGTGTTATTTAAACCTGACGGGTTTTGAAAACCCGTCAGGTTTATCACTGAAAAAGGTTAACTTTTCAGAAATTACTAATAATCAAAACGTTTAAAAGCTTCGATCGCTTCATATTCTGCCAATCCTAAATCATCGTATAGAATTGCTGTGTTTTTGTTACGGTCTTCGGCTCTCACCCAAAATTCTCTTGAGTCGTTTCCTTGAAACATAACCCGGTCTTTTTGAGATTGGTGGTATAAAATGGCGCTTCGTTTTAGTAATACTTCTGATGGAGAAAGCGGAACGGCCATATCAATTTCGTGAATGTCCCATTCGTGCCAAGCTCCTCTGTATAACCATAACCAGCAATCATCCATATATTTCTCCGGTTTTAATTCTTTCATAGCAGCAAAAATCGCATTTAGACAAACTTCGTGCGTTCCGTGTGGGTCTGCCAGATCTCCCGCGGCAAATACCTGATGAGGTTTTATTTTGGCGATAATATCTTTTACAATGGCAATATCTTCAGGACCTAAAGGATTTTTCTTTACCTGTCCTGTTTCGTAAAACGGAAGATCTAAAAAGTGTGTATTTTCATCTTTTAAACCTATATATCTTGTAGCGGCATAAGATTCTCTTCTTCGGATTAATCCTTTTAATTTTCGAACTTCAAGAGAATCAATTTGATTTTCGGATTTACTATTTAAAAAATCAATCACCGATTTAAAGTTGATTCCGCTTGCAGCATCACCAACAAAATCTTTGGCAACCTCAGCAAATTTTAATGCTTCGTCATCTGTAACCGCTATATTTCCTGAAGTTTGATATACAACATGTACATCGTGACCTTGTTTTATTAATTTTGAAAAAGTTCCTCCCATAGAAATCACATCATCATCAGGATGCGGACTAAAAAGAATTACTCGTTTTTTTGCAGGATTGGCTCTTTCCGGACGATGAGAATCATCTGTATTTGGTTTTCCGCCTGGCCAGCCTGTAATAGTATGTTGCAAAACATTGAACATATTAATATTTAAATCATATGCGGAACCTTCCTGAGCTAAAAGATCCGACATTCCGTTGTTGTTGTAATCTCTGTCGGTCAATTTTAATATTGATTGTTGGGTTTCTCTGCAAAGCCAAACAATTGCTTTGCTTTTTAATTCCTGTGTCCAGGTACATCCGCCCACTAACCATGGTGTTTCGAATCGGGTTAATTCAGATGCAGAAAATTGGTCTAATACGAAAGTGGCATTAGTATGATTTTGCAAAAAAGTAGCAGGAACATCCGACGTTATTTCGCCCTGAATTGTTCTTTTTATAATAGAAGCTTTATTTTGTCCCCACGCCATTAGTACAATTCTTTTAGATCTAAGAATTGTCGAAACTCCCATTGTGATGGCTCTTTTAGGAACGTTGTCGATTCCGTTAAAATCAGATGAAGCATCGACTCTTGTAATATGATCCAGTGTAATAATTCTGGTTCCTGAATTGATGTGTGATCCCGGTTCGTTGAAACCTACGTGACCGGTACGCCCAATTCCTAAAAGCTGAAAATCAAGCCCTCCGGCTTCTTTTATTTTCAATTCATAATCAACGCAATATTGATTCAGTTCTTCGATCGCAACGGTTCCGTCAGGGATGTTTACATTTTCCGGTTTAATATCGATGTGATTAAAAAGATATTGATGCATGAAGTAATGGTAGCTCTGACGGTTCTCTTTGGTCATTGGATAATATTCATCCAGATTAAAAGAGATGACATTGTAAAAACTAAGACCATCTTCTTTGTGCATGCGTACCAATTCTTCGTATACTTTTATAGGTGATGATCCTGTGGCAAGACCTAAAACACAAGATTCATTGTTGGCTTGTTTTGAACGGATTAATTCGGCTATTTCCTGAGCAACTATTTTTGAACCCTGAACAGAATTATCAAAAATCACGTTATGATTTTTTTCAAATCGGGTTTCTTCAAATTTCCCGGGAATGTCGTAAGCCAAAGAAGTATTCGTTTTCATAATATATCTAAGTTAAAAAATTAGTTTTAACAAATATAGATACAAAAAACAGAACAAATACATTATTTTGCGTTATTTAACAAAATAAAATTCAAATAACGCAAAATAACGCAAAAAATACTGATTGAATTTTAAACTATAGGATAAAAACGCCAGATTTTCTGTATTCTTCCAACTTTAAATCATTAGGATCTAATTCGGTTACGATCGTATCCAAAAGATTCAAATCGCAAACAACATGAGGCATTTTAGTATTTAGTTTATCCGAAGAAAACATAGATACAACCCTATCAGAAGCCTCTATCATGGCTTTTTTGACAATTGAGATCTCATATCCAATCTCCGTTAAACCTTGTTTTATATTAATACTGCTCGCACCTATAAAACAAATATCGGCTTTAATTTTAGATACGACCTGAATCACATCCATACCAATTGTTACCATTGCATTTTTCTGCATTTTGCCACCAATAAATATTAAGTCGATATTGGGATGCTGGGATAATTGCATGGCGATTGGTAAACTATATGTATATATTGTAGCTTTTAAATCTGAAGGAATCAACTTTGCGAAAACTAAATTAGTGCTTCCACCACTCATTATAATAACCTGTCCGTCATGTAATAAAGACAGTGCTTTTGTCACGATCTTTTTCTTTTCATCTTCGGCAGCTATATCAATATTAAAAATATCAACGGATTTTTCCGAAACCTGCACAGCACCGCCATATACCTTTTCTAGTAGCTTTTTGCTGTCTAATTCGTTTAAATCACGTCTAATTGTATCTTCCGATAAATCCAGAGCCAAAGCCAAATCTGTTGTGACAACTTTCTGCTCTTCAATCAGCTTAGTCATTATATATTTATGTCTTTCGGCTTTCAGCATTTTCTTAAAAAGTTAAAATTCAGCACAAATATATCAAATATTTCAATTGAATAGCAGGACTTTTGTAGGAAACTGCAATAGTTTGCATAATTCTATACAATATTATAAAGCAGAAAGATTTTACATATTAAATATGCATTATTTTGCGTTATTTGAATTAATTTTCGAAAAAAAGTTCAAAATACTGCATTTATATGCAATAAATAAATATATTTGCTCAACAACCATTAAAAAACCAAATAATCATGAAAAAATTATTCCTTATTTCATTGTTGGTTTTGTTCATTCAAGTAACATTTGGGCAAACAAAAACAATTACCGGAACTGTAAAAAACAAGGCGGACGGGTTTCCTATACCTGGAGTTAGTATCCTGATTCAGGGAACTAAAACAGGTACGACTACCGACTTTGACGGAAACTACAGTATCCCTGCCTCACCAGGGCAAAGCTTAGTTTTCAGCTACATGGGATCTGAGACGCAAGTGGTAAAAATTGACGGGCAAGCAAAAATCAACGTTTCTCTTGCTGAGGCTACTTCAAAGCTGGACGAAGTTGTTATTGTGGGATTCTCTTCTCAGAAAAAAACAAACTTAACCGGAGCTGTTGCCTCAATCGATGTAGCTAAAACAATTGGAAGCCGACCTCTTACAGATGTAAGTAAAGCATTACAAGGTACTACACCCGGTGTAAATGTTAGTTTTAACTCAGGGAATATCAATCGTACGGCGAATATTAACATACGTGGAGCCGGAACTATTAATGGTTCAGACGCTCCTTTAATATTAGTTGATGGAGTTCCTACAGATTTATCGCTTATTAACCCAAATGATATTGCAACCATGACGGTACTTAAAGATGCTGCTTCGGCTTCTATCTATGGTGCGCGTGCTGCTTTTGGGGTGGTATTGATTACAACTAAAGGAGGAAAAACGGGAGAAGGAAAAGTAAGATTCTCTTATTCTGCCAATACCGCTTTTACAAATCCAATTTCTACGTTACAATTCTTAGATCCAACAGAAGAAATTCCGGGACTAATTGCTGCAGGAACACGTACCGATGGTGCTGTACCGGAAATTTTTGGGGCAAACTACAATACTTTACTTGCCGGAATTAAAAACTGGAAAGAAAAATATGCAAACAATCGTACCAGTCATGAAATGGTTTATGGTGAAGACTGGGAGATTAAAAATGGTACACCTTATTTCTACAGAGTTTGGGACGCTAATAAAGAATTGTATGCAAACAATGCGCTTCAGACTACTCACAATCTTTCTGCACAAGGTAACTTAGGAGACAAAAGTTCTTTCTTTGCTTCGTTTGCCCTTACTAACCAAGAGGGTATGTTGAGAGTAAATCAGGAACAAAGACAAAGAACCAACATCAATTTAGGATTCACTACAAAATTGGCCGACTGGCTTACGGGTGATTTCAAAGTAATGACTATTAACAGTACATACGACCAGCCATTTAACTACTATGGCGGTTCTGGTACTGATGATACAAGTTATGGTGGTTATTTTGGATATGCACTTCGCTGGGGACAATATTTTCCTAATTTTGGAACATACAGAGGCTATAATTTCCGCACTGCGGGAGGATATATCGCTAATGCCTCAAGAAATGAAAACGTTAAACGCAATAACAGGTTAAGTGCTAAATTTACAGCAGATATTACAAAAGACTTCAATGTAATTGCTGAGGTTAGCAGTGTAACTGAAACATACAACAGAAAACAAAATGGTGGTAAATTCTTAGCATGGGACAGCTGGTCTGCGATGCCATACGATGCTACAACAATTCAAACTGCAATTCCTGCAACTCTTGAAGCCGGAAATGATTACGTAGCACAATCTAAATCAGAGTCTGTTACCAATGTTGTAAATATTTATGCTAACTATAAAAAACAAATCAACAAACATAGTTTCAAAGTTTTAGGAGGTTTTAACTCAGAGTGGCAGGATTTCTCTCGTAACTATGCCAGAAGAAATACACTTTTAGACAAATCAAAACCGGAGTTTAATCTTGCAGTAGGAGAACAATTTGTTTCAGGATCTGCAAATACTTCTTTGAATCCGGCAGAAACAACATATTCTATTGCAGGTTTCTTTGCTCGTGTTAACTACGATTACAACGGAATTTACTTATTAGAATTAAATGCTCGTTACGATGGTTCTTCAAAATTCCCTACCAACGAACAATGGGGATTCTTCCCTTCTGCTTCTGTAGGATATAAAATTGTGAATGAAAAATTCATGGAAAGCACACGTGGTTGGTTAAACGACCTTAAAATACGTGGTTCTATTGGTGCAATCGGAAATCAAAACGTAGGAAATAATGCCTTCTTATCGATCATGAACTCCGCTAATCCTTCATGGGTAAATAGTGGTTCTACATTGCCTCCTTCTACAGGTTTACCAACTAATGTTGATCCTTCATTAACCTGGGAAAAAGTATACACAAAAGATGTAGGTATTGATATTAAAATATTAGATATGCTTGGTGCTTCTTTCGACTGGTACCAACGTGATACAAAAGGAATGTTGGCTCCTGGTATAACACTTCCGGGTTCTTTTGGTCAAAATGCAGCTCAAACCAACTCAGGAAACATGAGAACAAGAGGGTGGGAATTGTCTTTGAACTTTAATAAAAACTTAAGCGAAAATGCTTCGGTATTTGTTGATGTGGCTTTATCTGATTACAAATCTGTAATTACAAAATGGAACAATACTTCTAAATTATTAGGTTTAGTTACTCCTACTACATATCCTTATTATGATGGATTCGAAATTGGACAAATTTGGGGTTTAACCAGCGACAGACTTCTTCAGGCGGATGACGTAATTACCAATAACGGTAAAACGGTAAATGGTGTTGATTACTCTAAAACAATGGTAGGTAACTTTAAATACGGAGCGGGAGATGTACATTATGTAGATCTTGACGGAGACGGAGTTATCAGTCGTGGTGCAGGAACTGCAGACGATCACGGAGATTTGAAAAAAATTGGTAACACAACGCCACGTTACAAATACGGTATTACATTAGGTGGAAAATACCGCGGATTTGATATTTCAGGTTTCTTTCAGGGAGTTGGAAAACGTGATTACTGGGCTGCTTCAGATGCTGTATTGCCTTTCTATCGTGCACCTCAGCAAATGTATGCCAACCAGGCTGATTACTGGACACCGGAAAATACTCAGGCTTACTGGCCAAATCCATATTATGGAAACGAAGCCAATACTCTTGGCGCAGGTACTTCAGGTTCAAACAACTTTGTGAGCTCTACAAGATATTTATTAGACATGTCTTATTTCCGTCTAAAAAATGTTACTCTTGGATATTCATTGCCAAAAGACTTAGTAAAAAGAGCTTTTTTAGAGAAAGTAAGAATTTATGCTTCGGGCGAAAACTTAGTAACATGGGCAGACAAACGTCTTCCTGTTGACCCTGAAATTGATGAAACAGAGGTGTTCTGGGGAAGAGCTTATCCTTATACCAAAACAATCTCTTTTGGTGTTGAGCTTGCTTTCTAATACTAACTATTCAAAACTTTTAAAATGAAAAATTCAAATATAAAATCAAAATTTCTGCTGATGTTTGCTACAGCTGTAGTAGCAACAACGGCGGTTAGTTGTTCAGATTATTTAACAGATGATCCTGCAGATAAATTTACAAACGAAAACTTTTGGCAATCAGAAGATAATGTAAAAACATTTTCATGGCTTAATTACGACACTTTTTATGGCTACGGAAACGGTACAACAATCGGACTTTCTTTTTTCTATTATCATGGAAGTGATTACAAAGTAGATGATAACTTATCAGCATTTACTTTTTATCAAATGCCGGTTACTGCTGCTACCACAAATGTTTATTCCTGGAATGAATATTACACGCTTATTCGTCGTTGTAATTTGATGTTGGAAAAAATACCATCGGTGAGCATGTCTGCCGAGAAAAAGAACCACTATATTGGGGTAGCTAAATTTTTTAGAGCTTATACTTACTTTCGTTTAGTGCAAAAAATGGGAGATGTTCCTTATACTGATAAATACTTAGTTCAGGCAGATCCTGCAGTTTATGCTCCTGCAATGCCAAGAGCCGAAATTATGGACAAAGTAATTGCAGACTTAGAAGAATCTGCAAACTTAATGCTTGTTTCAGACGATAAAAATGCTACCGTAAACAAATACACAGCTTACGCAGCATTAAGTAACGCATGTCTTTATGAAGGAACATACAGAAAATACCATTTAGGTCAGGACGGAAGTGCTTATCTTAATAAAGCTAAAGTGGCTTCATTAGCTGTAATGAACAATCCGGCTTATAAATTAAATGCGGATTGGAAATCACTTTACAATTCAGTTGAATTACTTGGAAATACAGAAGTGATATTGGCAAAACGTTATTTAACAAACGTATTGATGCACTCTCTTCAAAACTACACCAATACATCAACCATTCAATACGGTTTAACAAAATGGGCTGCTGACAGTTATGTAACGACAAACGGATTACCAATTCAACAAGCCGGAAACGCACAATATACGGGTGATGATAACGTAACTAAAACTTTTGCAAACAGAGATCCGCGTTTTGGTAAAACTGTAAATCCTGCGAACTACGGTTATAAAGGAAAACCTTTTGGTACAACTGCTTTAGTTTCGATGTCAGGATATGTATTCGAATTATACAACAATCCTGCTACAACAGGTCCTGATGTTACTACAGGAGGGCGTAATTACACTGATGCTCCAGTATTTACATTAAGCGAAGTATATTTAAATTATGCCGAAGCTTGTGCTGAATTGGGTACAGCTACCAACAATGATCTTGATATTTCGATCAATAAAGTACGTGCACGTGCAGGAATTGCCGCTTTGACTACTGACGGAAATAATGCATCTGCAGGAAATGTAGTAATCAATGACCCAAGAAGAACCTCAGCTTTAGAGCAAATCGCTGGTGTTGTAAGTCCGCTAATCTGGGAAGTACGTCGTGAACGTCAAATTGAATTTATGAGCTGGACTACTTTAAGACAAGCTGATATTTACCGTTGGAAAAAAGGAGATTATCTTGATACTTCAAAAAATCCTGACGTAAATCTTGGAGCCAGAATTGGTGCTCCTGTTGGGTCTCAAACTGTAGTTGATGGTAACGGATATGTGAAAATTTATCCTGCAAGTACCAGAACTTTTGAGCCAAAGCATTATTTAATGAATATCCCAACTAATGATATTGATTTATATAAAGCTCAAGGTGTTACATTAAAACAAAACCCGGGCTGGTAATCCTCAGTTACCAAACCCATCAATAATACACTACCTCTGGGCACTAAAACCAGAGGTAGTATTTTAAACTTATTTCTTTGTAAAAAGACATAGCAGCATCTGACAAAAATAAAATACAGGTCTAAAAATCATAGACTTCTCTTTCCAGAATACCACACTACATCATCAAATCAAAAAAACATACACTACCAATCAAATAATAATATAATTTTATTGAGTCAATTTTTGTCTTCTCACTACTAAACTGTAATTTAAAATGATAAAATTCATAGCAAAAAGTGTCTTTATAGTTACTTCTGTAATATACACACCGTCTTATTCCAATTCATTTCAAAAAGCTGCAAAAAGTACTGTTCATGAAATTAAAGTTTCTTCGATTAAAACCGGAGCTGATAATTACGAAAAGTACCTGCCTTTACTGAAAGATAAAAAAGTTGGAATCGTTACGAATCAAACCGGAATTTTATCAGATAAAACACATGTGGTAGATTTTTTATTAGAAAAGAAAATTGCCGTACAAACCATTTTTGCGCCCGAACACGGATTTAGAGGAACTGCAGATGCAGGCGAACATGTAGTAGACGGAAAAGATCCTAAAACAGGATTACCTATCATCTCTCTTTACGGAGACAATAAAAAACCAAAAGCGGCACAATTGGCCGGAATCGATGTTATGATATTCGATTTGCAGGATGTTGGTGCGCGTTTTTACACCTATATTTCTTCTTTGCATTATGTAATGGAAGCTTGCGCTGAAAACGGAATTCCGCTTATTGTTCTGGACAGACCAAACCCAAATGGCGGTATCATAGACGGACCACTTTTAGAAAAAGAATTTACGAGTTTTGTGGGCATGCACCCTATTCCGCTGCTTCACGGTCTGACAATTGGCGAATATTCAAAAATGATCAATGGCGAAAAATGGCTTAAAAATGCCGTTCAATGCAAACTAACTGTTATTCCTTGTGTCGATTATAAACGAACTATGCCATACAGTTTACTGGCAAAACCATCACCCAATTTACCTAATGACCAATCGATAAACCTATATGCCAGTTTGTGTCTTTTTGAAGGAACAAACG
The DNA here is from genome assembly GCF_020905295.1 of Flavobacterium piscisymbiosum. NCBI lineage: Bacteria > Pseudomonadati > Bacteroidota > Flavobacteriia > Flavobacteriales > Flavobacteriaceae > Flavobacterium > Flavobacterium piscisymbiosum. Next base: position 6,124,757 of record NZ_JAJJMM010000001.1, read on the forward strand.
TAAGTATGGGACGCGGAACCGAGAAACAATTCCAAATTTATGGTTCTCCTTTTTTAAAGAAAACGAATTTCAGCTTTACCCCAAAACCAAATTTTGGAGCCAAAGATCCGCTTTATAACGGAAAAGAATGTTTTGGAGAAGATTTAACTTCTTACCCGAAACTCACTCAATTAGAACTTAAATGGCTCATAAAAGCTTATCAAAATACCAGCGATAAAACGAAATTCTTCAATCAGTTTTTTACCAAACTTGCCGGAACAAAAAAGCTGCAACAGCAAATCGAAAGCGGAGTTTCAGAAAATGAAATAAGAAAGAGCTGGCAGAAAGATTTAGAAGCCTTCAAAAAAATGAGAAAGGCTTACCTAATCTATTAACAGCTTTTTCCACATAGTTTTATGTGTATTTTAAAATAAGTGAAATGCCTTTTTTTAAAGTAATAAACTATGTTTCTATGTGTTAAAAAATTATGCCCAAAGAATAAAAATACAACCAACTAAAATTGCAAAATATCGAAACCGGTTATTCGAACAACTTTGGTTTCAAAAATCAAAAAAAAGAAAAATGAAAAATAAAAATCCTGAAACTGAACAAGAATCTTTGTACAAAGACTTGGATCAAATGAGCGTGAAAGAACTTCTTACGAATATCAATACAGAAGACAAAAAAGTGCCGCAGATTATCGACGAGCAGATTCCTAAAATCGAAAAACTGGTTAAGGCGATTGTAAAAAAAATGCAGCTGGGCGGCAGATTATTTTATATTGGAGCAGGAACTTCGGGACGAATTGGTATTTTAGATGCATCAGAATGTCCGCCAACTTTTGGTGTGCCTCATGATATGATTATCGGAATTATTGCCGGAGGAGATACTGCCATTAGAAAAGCTGTTGAAAACGCCGAAGATGATACTGAACAAGCATGGAAAGACTTAGCTAAATTTGAAATTTCAAGTTTAGATTTTATTATCGGGATTGCAGCTTCAGGAAACACACCTTATGTTTTAGGCGCTTTGAAAAAAGCAAAAGAACACAACATTAAAACAGGAAGTATTTCGTGCATTAGCAACGGACTTATTGCGCAGGAAGCCGATTATCCTATTGAATTGATTGTAGGACCGGAATTCTTAACCGGAAGTACCAGAATGAAAGCCGGAACAGCTCAAAAACTAACCTTAAACATGATCTCTACATCTGTAATGATCAAACTGGGAAAAGTAAAAGGCAACAAAATGGTAGACATGCAGTTGTCTAACGAAAAACTGGTAAAACGCGGTATCAAAATGATCATGGAAGAACTTGGAATTGAATATGATTTAGCCGAAGAATTACTGCAAAAACACAAAAGCGTAAGAGCTGTTTTATTGGCTCAAAGCAAAAATCAGGAAAACTAGAACGAAACCTAACAGGTTTTAAAAACCTGTTAGGTTTAATCAACCGTTTTATTCATCTTTGATTAACGTTGATTCACCAAAATTTATCAAAAACAAACCAAAAAACTAAAATGACACCAAGTACCATCCTCCTTCTCATCATCATTTATTTCGGAACATTATTCTACATCTCACATCGGGTGAGTAGAAAAGACGGCGGAAATGATGCTTTTTTTACCGCCAATAAAAACTCAAAATGGTATCTGGTTGCTTTTGGGATGATAGGAACGGCACTTTCAGGAGTAACGTTTATATCTGTTCCGGGAGAAGTGGGTGCACCAAGTGGCGAACAATTCAAGTATTTTCAGTTTGTTTTGGGTAATGCAATAGGTTTTATAGTAATTACAAAATTATTATTGCCGTTGTATTATCGAATGAATTTAACTTCGATTTATGGCTATATAGAGCAAAGAATGGGCTTTTACAGCTATAAAACCGCAGCGTCTATTTTCCTGATCAGCAGAACGGTAAGCTCGGCGTTCAGGCTTTATTTGGTTGTGATTGTGTTACAGCGTTTTGTATTCGATTTTTATCACATTCCGTTTGCTTTTACAGTCCTGATTTCACTATTGCTAATTTTTTCTTATACCTACAGAGGCGGGTTAAAAACGATTATTATAACCGATACTTTACAAACGTTTTTCCTGGTAACTTCTGTTTTTCTTACCATTTATTTCATCTGCGATCGTATGGATTTAAGTGCGATTGGCGCTTTCGAAGAAGTAAAAAATAGTAATTATTCTAAAATATTTTTCTTTGATGATTTTCTGGGAAGTAAATTCCATTTTGTCAAACAAATATTAGGCGGAATGTTTGTAACCATTGCCATGACAGGATTGGATCAGGATTTAATGCAAAAAAACCTGAGCTGTAAAAACATTGGCGAAGCACAAAAAAACATGTTTACTTTTACAGGAATCTTTGTTGTCATCAACATTTTCTTTTTGAGTGTTGGCGCTTTACTTTATATCTATGCCAACAAAAACGGCATCGCAATCCCAACAGATTTACTGACCGGCAAACCAAGAACCGATTTACTTTTTCCGGAAATTGCCCTGAATCATTTGGCTACAATTCCTGCCATCGTATTTTTATTAGGAATCATTGCAGCAACATTTGCTACAACAGATTCAGCCTTAACAGCTTTAACAACTTCTTTTTGCGTTGATTTTCTGGGAATGGACAAAGCCGAAAACAGCAAGAAAAATACCGTTAGAACAAGACATTTGGTTCACATTAGTTTCTCGGCATTGATTTTCTTTGTGATCCTTATTTTCAACTCAATCAACGATAGTTCAGTAGTGGGTATGATATTCAAAGTGGCGTCTTATACTTATGGCCCATTATTAGGATTATATGCTTTTGGATTGTTCCAGAAATCAAGACATGTAAAAGATAAATTTGTTCCTGTAATTTGCTTATTATCGCCTTTCTTTACCTATTTAATAAATGAAAATTCAGCAGCATTATTTGCAGGATATGTTTTTGATAATGAATTAATCGTACTAAACGGATTGATAACGTATTTAGGACTATACCTTACAAGTTCCCGCAGTACAGAAAAAATAAGTTTTTAAACCACCTTAAAAACACAACCCTATTGATTAATCAATTGAAATCTCTTTAAACAAGTTTCAATTGCCCAAAAAATAATAAACATGAAAGATTACATCATAAAAATCAGCCTTTGTGCTTCATTTTTATTTTTAATCACCAATTGTGGCGTTTCTAAAAAAGACACTACAATTAAAGATTTAAAAACAGATCCTGTTACCAAAGATACAGTCGTTTATACGGCTCCAAAAACATCTGAGAAAAAGACTTTTTTCAAAGATTCAGATAAAGAAACTGCCTGGGTCGACAGCATATACAGCAAAATGTCACTTCGCGAAAAAGTAGGTCAATTGTTTATGATTTCGGCTTATTCTAATAAAGATTCTGTACACGTAAATGAAGTCAATAAACTGGTTCAGGATTATAAAGTAGGCGGAGTAATCTTTTTTCAGGGCGGACCGGTTCGTCAGGCGAAATTGACCAATTTGTACCAATCGAAAGCAAAAGTGCCTTTGTTCGTAGGAATTGATGCCGAATGGGGATTGGCAATGCGATTGGATTCTACTTACAGATATCCGTGGAATATGACTTTGGGCGCGATTCAGGATTTGAATTTAATTGAGAAAGTGGGCCGAAATATGGCCAACGAAAACAAACGAATCGGAATCCATTTTAATTTTGCGCCGGTTTTAGATATTAATACCAATCCTAAAAATCCAATTATCGGGAATCGTTCTTTTGGCGAAGACAAAGTCAATGTAAGCGAAAAAGCGATTGCTTTAATGAAAGGAGTTCAAAGTCAGGGCGTTTTTAGTACCGGAAAACATTTTCCCGGACACGGAGATACCGCAACAGATTCGCATCATGCTTTGCCATTAGTTAATTTTTCGAAAGAAAGACTGGAGCAAATCGAATTGTATCCGTACAAAAGAATATTCGATGAAGGTTTAGTATCGGTGATGGTTGGGCATCTTAATATTCCGAGTTTAGAACCAATTCCAAATTTACCTTCTTCGGCTTCTTATAATGTGGTTACGAACCTGCTTCAAAAAGAATTAGGTTTCGAAGGTTTGATTTTTACCGATGGTTTAGCCATGAAAGGCGCCAGTAATTTTAAAGGTCCCGGAGATCTAGAAATTGCGGTAATTCTTGCCGGAAATGATGTTTTACTTTGTCCGGAAAATGTTCCCGTAGCGATGCAAAAACTGGAAGCAGCTTATAATGAAAATGTGATTACCGAGGAACGACTCGCACATTCAGTAAAAAAAATATTGCATTATAAATTCAAAGCAGGATTAAATCATTACAAGCCTATTGATATGGCTAATATTTATACTGATCTTAATCCGTCACAAAATGATGCGCTGCATTATCAATTGTATGAAAACGCGGTTACTGTTTTAAAAAATGAAAAGGAAATATTGCCTATAAAAGAACTCGATCAGAAAATTGCGTACGTAAAATTAGGCGATGATACGAACAGTACTTTTGTTTCTACATTAAAAAAATATACCGAAATAATAGAAGTTAAAGACACCAATCTTGACAGCCTGAATAAGGAATTGAGAAAATTTGACAAGGTGATTATCAGCTTTCATAAAGTAAATAAACCTTGGGAAAAACAAGAATTTACATTAACCGAAATGCTTTGGCTAAAAGAAATTGCGAAACACAACGACGTAATTCTCGACATCTTTGCCAAACCTTATTCGCTATTATCCATTTCCGATTTTGATGATATTGAAGGTTTAGTGGTTTCTTACCAAAATTCAGATATCAGTCAGGTAGTTTCGGCCGAATTACTTTTTGGTGCTATTTCAGCCAAAGGAAAACTGCCGGTATCCATCAATAATTTTTTCAAAGTAAATGACGGATTAACGACAGAAAAATTAAATCGCCTCGCTTTTACCGCTCCGGAAAACGTGAATATGAATCCCGCCATTCTATCAAAAATAGATGCTGTGGCACAAAAAGCAATTGATGGAAAAATGGCGCCTGGAATGCAGGTTTTGGTGGCCAGAAAAGGAAGTGTAATCTTTCAGAAATCATACGGAAATCAAACTTATGAGAACGGGAAAAAAGTAACCAACACCGATTTATATGATGTCGCTTCGATTTCGAAAATGATATCTACATTGCCCAACGTGATGCAATTATACGATAAAGAAAAAGTAAATCTCGATACCAAATTGAAAGATATGGTGCCGTTTTTTGCCAAAACAAACAAAGAAAACATCATTTTCAAGGATTTATTAACTCATTATGCCGGACTACAGGCCTGGATTCCGTTTTACAAAGCAACTTTAGACAGCAATAATAATCCTTCTGAAAAATACTATCGAAAAATAGCCGAAACTGGTTTTACCACAAAAGTGGCAGACAACCTTTATATTCGAAATGATTATCACGATACGATCATGAAAATCATTGCCGATAGTCCGGTATCCCTTAAAAAAGAATATAAATACAGCGACTTTACTTTTATCATTTTAAAAGAATATCTGGAAAGAAAAACACATAAAAAACTGGAAGATCTGAGCAAACAGAATTTTTACAGCACACTCGGAATGAACAATACGCTTTACAATCCGTTAGACAAATTCGATAAAAGCAACATTGCCCCTACCGAAATTGATACGTATTTCAGACATCAGGTTATTCAGGGTTATGTACACGATATGGCCGCAGCAATGGAAGGCGGAGTTGCCGGTCACGCAGGAATTTTTTCGAACGCTATGGATGTTGCCAAAATGATGCAGTTGTATTTGCAAAAAGGAAACTACGGTAATAAAGAATATTTCTCTCCACAAACATTTGACGCTTTCAATACTTGTTATTATGCCAATCAGGGCGTTCAGAGAGGTTTAGGTTTTGATAAAAGAATCGGTAAAGATGGTCCAACCTGCGCTTGCGTATCTCCATCAAGTTTTGGTCACACAGGATTTACAGGAAACATTGCCTGGGTTGATCCTGAAACAGAAATTGTTTATGTATTTTTATCCAACAGAACCTATCCCGGAACGAATGGAGATGAGAATAAATTAGCCAAAGGAAAAATTAGAGAAGAAATTCAGCAAATTATTCAGGAAGCTATTATAAAATAAAAAATACGAGTTGGCTTATAAGTTGGCATTTTTTTTAAACACATAGAAACATAGTTTTCTTTTCTTAAAAAGAATACAAAAAAGAAATACATTTCTTTCGCATAGCTGGATATGTGTATTTTAAACAAGTGAAACGCCTATTTTGAGTTCTAAAATCTATGTTTCTATGTGTTTAAATAATTATACACAACGAAGAATAATTTATAAAAAAAAAACAATATCATGAATGCAAATCTGGAATCACTCTATAAAATTGCCCAAAAACCATCACGAACTATTATCGGATTAATGTCTGGTACTTCATTGGATGGTTTGGATGTGGCTTTATGCGAAATTTCAGGTTCCGGTGAAAATACCGAAGTTCAATTGATTCAATTTGACACCGTTGATTATTCTGAAGAAGTAAAATCAGAGATCCGCAATGTATTTGCGAAACCCACTATTGATTTTCAGAATTTGGTTTTATTGAATGAATGGATCGGGATTCTTCATGCTAATATTATTCTGGATCGTTTGAACCATTGGAAAATTCCGGCTGAAAAAATTGATCTGGTAGCCTCACACGGACAAACTGTTTTTCATGCTCCGAAGATTTTGCATCAGCAGGAAAAATTTCCAAACGGTACTTTGCAAATTGGAGACGGAGATCATATTGCCGTAAAAACCGGCATTATAACCATTTCTGATTTTAGGCAAAAACATCTTGCAGCAGGTGGTGAAGGAGCGCCATTGGCCGTTTACGGAGATTATTTTTTATTTAGCAAAAAAGATGAAAACCGTATTATGCTCAATATGGGCGGTATCGCTAATTTTACGTATTTATCATCAAGCCATAATCCCGAAGAAGTTTTTGTGACCGATACAGGAACAGGAAATACCTTAATTGATGCTTTTACCCGACTTTATTTTCCTGAAAAATCGTATGATAAAGATGCCGAAATTGCGAAAAAAGGCAATGTAAATGCAACTCTTTTAAAAGCTTTAAAAGAAGATGAATTCTTTGCTAAACCTTTCCCTAAAACTACAGGTCCGGAACTTTTTAGTATTGACTATGTTCGAAAAGCGCAAACCCAAAGCAATACCCAAAATATTACTATCGAAGATTTACTCGCCACCTTAACCCGATTCAGCGCTGAAACAATCGCCGAAGCCATACATTCGGCCATAAATAATACAACGTATTCTCCCGAAAATTTCACTATATATATGTCAGGCGGAGGCGCGCATAATCCATTATTAGTGGGTTGGCTAAAAGAATTATTGCCTTGTACTTTTGAAAATACTGATGTTTTAGGAATTTCCGGCGATGCAAAAGAAGCCATATTATTTGCCATTTTAGCCAATGAAACCGTTTCCGGAGGCACTTCTGATTTTGGACCGAGAAAAAGGATTCCGTCAGTATCGATGGGAAAAATTTCTTTTCCGAATTAAAAAAACAATCACGATTTCTCTTTTTATATCATTAACGAAACCAAAAAAACAACCTCAACCAATGACAAAAGAACGTTTAATTTCACTAGATGTATTTAGAGGATTTACCATTTTATTGATGACCATTGTCAATAATCCGGGAAGCTGGGCCTTTATTTATCCGCCTTTAGAACATGCAGAATGGCATGGCTGTACTCCTACCGATTTAGTATTTCCTTTTTTTGTTTTTATAATGGGAACTGCGATTCCGTTTGCAATGCCGGTAAAACATTTTGATTCGGCTGTTTTTAATAAAATTATAGTTCGTTCGTTACGAATCTTCTGTTTAGGATTTTTTCTCGCTTTTTTCAGCCGATTCGAATTATTTGGTTTAGAAGGAATTCCGTTATTAATCCTAAGATTACTAATCACTTTTGCAGTAGCTTATGCCCTTTTAGGCAACTTTACTTTAAAAGTTAAAACCTATCTCGCAGTAGGGATTTTTGCCATACTAATATCCTTTGCCTACAGCGGAATCGAAGCTTTTGAAGACGTAAGAATTCCTGGAGTGCTGCAACGAATAGGAATTGTATATTTCTTTACTTCTATTTTATATTTAAAAACAAACCTAAAAACACAACTTGTAGTTGCCGCTTCGATTTTATTGATTTACTGGATTTTGATGGCTTTTGTTCCGGTTCCGGGATTTGGCCCTGCCAATTTCGACAAAGGAACTAATCTGGCTGCGTGGTTAGACAATTTACTTTTAAACGGACATTTATGGGCTTCTAGTAAAACCTGGGATCCTGAAGGAATCCTGAGCACTTTGCCAGCCATTGGTACAGGAATCATGGGAATGTTTATTGGGCAGATATTAAACCTGCAAATCGCCAAAATCGAAATTGTAAAAAAATTAGCCATCGCCGGAGTTTCTTTATTGATTCTGGGTCTACTCTGGAATACCTTTTTCCCAATAAACAAATCGCTTTGGACAAGTTCGTATGTTTTATACACGGCTGGAATCGCCACAATATGTTTGACGATATTATACTACATAATAGATGTTGCAAACTATACAAAATGGACAAAACTGTTTTTGATCTGGGGCGTAAATCCTATGATTGTATTTTTCTTTTCAGGAATAATCCCGAGAGCGTTGAGTGCTATTAAGGTTCAAAGTCCGGAAATAACGTCAGAAGAAATCAGTCTTCAAACTTCGATTTACAAATACGGAATTACAACCTGGTTCGAAAATCCATTGAATGCGTCGTTGGCTTATGCACTTATATATGCTGTTTTTTGGTCATGTATCTTATGGGTTTTCTATAAAAAGAAATTAATTTTTAAAGTGTAAAAAACGTTATTCATGCAAACACGAATTTCACGAATTAGCACGAATTTTTCATGAAAATGATTGTCCTAGCCCCGATAGAAGTGGAAATCCTTTTGTGCCGGGGTTCGGCACAAAAGATTGGAACGGATAGCGGGATTAGCTCCTAATTTTTATTAATAAAGACAACATGAGATTAAGCCAATTTATTTTTGGATTTCTTTTTATTACACTTATTTGTTTTTGTTCCATCGGAACATTTCATTGGTAGCCCAATAGATATGGCGTTTTTCACGTTCCGTAGGAAGGTCTGATTTTATAAATAATAATTGGTAAAAATAGATACAGATTACAATTTCTCAAACGTCCCAATGGGACGATGTTTCTCACGATGCATTTTTTTTCTACCGATGAGGTGTTCCGATGGAACACAATCTAACTTAATAACATTGCACATTTGGACGGGATATTTATATAAATTTTAATATTGATTATGAAGAAAAGCCCAAGCGGGGTGACATATTATCAATCTGAAGAAAATAGTACCTCTCGCTCCGTTAGAATTTTATTCAGGCAAAAAACTAAAACTTTCTCTTTTGATATGGCGTTCCTTCCCCATCTTCGCAATAACTTTTAAGACTTAACAGAAACATCGCCCAATTGTAATTGCACCATTGGTAAAACTCGGTTAACTCACGCCAATCAAAATGCTTTAGAACAACTGACGTTACTCCGTCTTTTTCTGTCAGGTCAAATGAAATTTTTGTACCAATCCATTCCGGGTCAGAATCCGTACATTCCCATAAGATCCTTTTGTTTGTATACAACTCTACTACCTTCATTTTTGTTGAATCATTATCTCCAAAATCAAACTCATTGATAAAACCAACTTCCGGTTTAACGATTAATTCTGTGGTCCATACCGCGCCAAGTCCTTCTTGCGTAGTAAGTGTTTTGTAAACCTCAGCAATAGGTGATTTGATGTAATTGATGTGCTCGATTTTTTCCATTTTCATGAATGTTTTGTTTTCGTAAATTCAAAGTTAACGAAATTTCTATTGCTCTGACAAACACTCTATTTTGAAAATAATAACATGTAATTGCCCTTTGTATATTTTAAAAGAGAATATTAATCTCAAGTTAAATTCAATAACCTATTGCGCTTTTTTCATAATTATGAGGATTAATTTAATTAACTTTAGATTAAATACACTACAATGACTTTGTAAAAGCAATTCTTTCAAGCCTAAATTTGTTTTTATAATGAGTCTTTTAAAATAAAATACTATGAAAATGACTGCAGAAATCACCTCTCCATACGATCAAAGTTTTATTAAAGAATTACCCTTGATTAGTAAAAATGAGATTGACCACATACTTAATACCGCTCAAAACTTATTTAACGATCAATCGAAGTGGATTCCGGCTTATAAAAGAATCGAAATATTAGAAAAAACAGCTTCGATTATGAATGACAGAATCGAGGAATTATTAGTCACTGCCATAAGCGAAGGCGGAAAACCTTATCAGGATTCTAAAGCTGAGGTACTTCGTGCAATAAAAGGTGTAAAATTGGCAGCAGAACACATTTCTCAAATAAAAGGAGAACAAATACCAATGGGACTTACAGAGGCTTCTTTAAACAGAATTGCTTTTACCTCAAAAGAACCTATAGGAATTGTGGCCGCCGTTAGTGCTTTTAACCACCCGTTAAATTTAGCAGTTCACCAAATCGTTACGGCCATTGCAGCCGGCTGTCCCGTAATTTTTAAACCCGCAACAGCGACTCCGTTGTCGAGTTTTGCTCTTGGCAATATTTTAAAAGAAGCAGGATTACCAGAAGGCTGGCTTCAAATAATTTTATGCGACAACGAAGCTGCCGAATTATTGGTCACAGATCCAAGAATTAATTTTTTCTCTTTTATTGGTTCGGCAAAAGTGGGATGGTCCTTAAAAAGTAAATTATCTCCGGGAACAAGATGTGCTTTAGAACATGGCGGAGCTGCTCCGGTTATTGTTGAAAGTGATGCTGATTTTACCGAAATGATTCCTGCTCTCGTAAAAGGAGGTTTTTATCATGCCGGACAAGTTTGCGTTTCGGTTCAGCGAGTTTATGTCAATCAGGAGATTTCTGAGCGTTTTATTGAAGAGTTTGCAGCTGCCACCAATAAACTAATTACAGGAAATCCGTTAGATCAAAAAACAGATGTTGGTCCGCTTATTACACCTAAAGAAGTCGATCGTGTCGAAGAATGGGTGAATGAAGCGATTGAAAAAGGAGCTCAATTAATAACCGGCGGAAAAAGAATTTCCGACACTTTCTTTGAGCCTACAGTTTTGGTTAATCCGTCAGAAGATTCGAAAGTTTCGACTACCGAAATTTTTGGACCCGTTGTATGTATTTATTCTTTTACAGACCGAGATGAAGCGATCAAAAGAGCCAATGCACTTGATGTTCATTTTCAGGCGGCGGTTTTTACAAAAAATGTTGATATCGCTTTAGATACCGTTAAAAAATTGAATGCTACTGCCGTTATGGTTAACGATCATACGGCATTTAGAGTCGATTGGATGCCATTTGGAGGAAGAGATTCTTCAGGTATTGGCATGGGCGGAATTTCATATGCCATAAACGAAATGACGAGAGAAAAACTAACCGTTTTTAAAAGTAAATTTCTATAATTTTTATTTACCCGATTTAATATGAAAATTTCATTTAAAACATAGATTATTTTTCTCGCAGATTTAGGAGATTTTTTTATGTTAAGGATTAAATTTTAAACAAGATCTGCTAAATCTGCGAGATCTGCGTGAAAAAATTTAAACACATAGAAACATAGATTTTATGTGCACCAAAAAGGAGACAAAAAGAAACACATTTCTTTCATTTCACATAGTCCCGATAGCTATCGGGATGTATTTTAAATAAGTGAAACGCCTTTTTTTAAGTAAACAATCCCGATAGCTATCGGGACTATGTGTTTAAAAACCATACGCAAAGGTTTCATAAATTGATGGTAAAAAATCTAAGCATCCGATTTAAATTTAAATAAAGAAAAAGTTTTAAAAATATGAACGCAAACCCTGCAGAACTAAACATTGAAACCACCAAAAAAATATTACCCATTATTTTGGCGACTTCGATCTTTATGCAAATGCTCGATTCTACTATTTTAAATACTTCGATAACGGCTATTGCCAAAGATCTGCACGAATCGCCGCTTGATATGCAGAATGCCATTATTAGCTATGTATTAACTCTTGCGCTTTTTATGCCGGTTAGTGGTTTTTTATCGGATAAATTTGGGACGAAGAAAGTATTTATTTTTGCTTTATTGTTGTTCAGTATCGGATCTTTGTTTTGTTCGCTTTCGCAGAATTTAAGCCATCTGATTTTTTCGCGTGTTATTCAGGGGATCGGAGGAAGTTTAATGACACCCGTAGGTAAATTGGCGCTCATTAGAACATTTCCTAAAAAAGAATTATTAAAAGCAATGAATTTTGCCATTATTCCAGCCTTGATAGGTCCTGTTTTAGGTCCTTTGGTTGGTGGTTATATGGTCGATTATTTATCGTGGCACTGGATTTTCCTGATCAATATTCCGTTTGGGATTATTGGTATTCTCTTAAGTCTTAAGTATATGCCTGACTATAAATCTCCCATAATCGATTTTGACTTAAAAGGTTTCCTGATTTTTGCTGCGGCTTCCCTCCTTTTGTCTATTTCTTTAGAATTATTTGGCAATACCGTTCGCGTAACACCGGTTTTATTGGTATTAATGTCCGGATTTTTAATGTTGTATTGGTATTATAAACATGCCGTGACAGACAACAATCCTCTTTTTCCATTGAATTTATTTAAGGTAAGAACTTTTCGCGTAGGCATAGTAGGTAATCTGGCGACGCGTTTGGGCTTTAGTTCTATTCCGTTGTTATTGCCTATGATGATTCAGATTGCATACGGACAATCGGCAGTAACTTCAGGATGGATTGTCGCCCCCATGGCTCTTACGGCGATGTTTGGAAAATCGGCTGTAATTAAGATTTTAAATAAATACGGTTATAGAAAAACCTTAATGGTGAATACTTTTATTATCGGGGTTTTAATTTGTGCCCTGGCTATTCCGTCAATTCATACTTCTTTCTATTGGTATATTCCCATTATTTCGGTGTTAGGATTCTTTAACTCCATTCAGTTTACTTCTATGAATTCTATTTCTATTGCCGATTTAAGGGTTTATCATACCAGTAGCGGAAATTCTTTAGTTTCTGTCAATCAGCAGCTCGCAATTGGTTTTGGAATTGCTTTTGGACTCTTGGTTCTTAAAATATTTCAGGGTGATATAAAACTCATTCATAATGAAATTCACAATGCATTTCGATATACATTTTTAGTGGTAGGTTTTCTAACTATTCTTTCCGGATTAGTTTTTAGAAGACTTCATGATAAAGATGGTGATAATTTAAAATCAGGAATTTAATCGCCTCTTTTTGTATGCATCACTATAAATCACTGATTATAATTTCATAAAAAAAACCTGTAAACATAATGTATACAGGCTTTTTTTCATATCTCTTTTTTCTTTCCTTCTATATATTTATCATTGAATAAATGATTGGGCTTCAGGTAGACAACATTCTTTTGAAAATCAAGAAAGGTGTTAAATCTCTTAAGAACTTCATTGCCCAAAATATGAACATTGATATCTTTTAATGGTTTGTTTGCCGTTGTTTGTTGAACAGGAACGTTTTTTAATTTATACTTTCCAATTTTCAGCATTTCCAAATTCGAAGTAATCACAGGAATTTCATTTCCCTGAGCGCCTTTCATGATTACTTTTTTTATGACTTCCATTTTCTCAGCAGGAAATTTTCCTTGTGCCATTAAATCATTGTCAAGCATTGCTGTTCTTTGATAACCGGTATCAAAAAGAAATACGTTTTTATTTACAACATTACTTTGTTTAATTTCACTTACTACTAATAGCAAATCTTCTATAAACTCCATATTAAGTTTTGTAAATTCTTTGTTTTTTTCAACATAATCAGGCAATATTGAATGTACGACCATTAAATTCTTATCGTAATTTAATTCAACAATCTTGTTTTTAAAGAGATCCCAACCAAACCTGCCATCTGTTCCGTGTCCAGTTAATTCTGCGTCATACACTTTTACTTTATAATTGTTAGTTCCAATTTTCAAATTGTATGGAGTATTATAAAGTTGTGTTGCCGATTTAATCTTATTTTTATTTTTAAGAACATTATATATCAAAATAAGCTCTGTTGTTCCTGTATCAAAGTTGAGAACCAGAGTATCTGTTTCATTAAAAACTGCTTCTACATATATTGTATTCTGCTCGTTAATTTTCATTGAAATACTATCGCGCATTACTTTTTCTTTTTGCGCAAAAGCATTGACAGATAGGAATATTAAAACAATAATTATTCTATTTTTCATACATAAAAAATGTGCCGTTGTTATTTTGTATTTAGTCTTTCAATTATTAAAGATGAAAAACTCCTAACACCTATTTTTATACTTTCTTCATCAACAGTAAAATTAGGGGCGTGATTCATTGCTACAATCCCTTTTTCACTATTTGACCCTCCCAATAAGAAATATACTCCAGGTATTTTTTGTTGAAAATAAGCAAAATCATCATTAAAATATGGAATTTGTCCAAAATCATTTACCACCAAATTATTCCCATAAATTTTATTTAGCGATTTTATGGCTTTTTTGGTCAGGTTTTCATCATTAATTACTGTTGGATTTTCTTGTACGAAAGATACTGAAATCACTTTTTGTGTGTATTTTTCTTTGGCCAGTAACTCTTCTATTTGAGGTATTATTTTTGGCAGATTCGATTTATTGGTTTCATACAAATAGGCTTCTAAAAAAAGTTCGCCGTTTTTTGAGTAGACATTAAATTGACCGTCGACAAAAAGATAATCTTTAAAAATTGTATTCTGATTGATTAATCCAATTTCAGGATCAACTATAGATTGTATTTCCCAGGGTTTAGTACAGGTTTGGACACGAGAAAGCAAACTTTGAATTTTCGCTGTAAGCGCTTTGGTTTCGTCTTTCGATAATTCATCTTTCAGTTTGATTCTGATTCGTTTTTGGTACGCAAACATTTCATTTGGTTTCACCATAATTTCCCCTACCGGCAATGCGCTTATATGTAAACCATAAATTTCTTCAGGATTTATTTTCGAAAATAAACCTTTGTCTATCATACCTTTTGCTCCGGCAAATGTTTCTTCTTCTGATTGAAATATAAAATAAATTGTTCCTTTTATTGATTGTTTGTTTTTCGAAAGTACTTCGGCTATTCCCAATGCAATTGCAAGATGTACGTCATGTCCGCAACCATGCTGTATTCCTTTTATTTTGGATTTAAAATCAACTTTGTCAGGAAAATCATTTGGCAAGGCATCCATATCCGCTCTCCATGCAATACTTTTCCCCTTTTTGTCTCCTTTCAGAATCCCTACAATACTATACCCGTGTACCTCCATTACAACTTCGATTCCTAAGTCTAACAAATATTGTTTTACGATTTCCTGAGTACGTTTTTCATTTCCTGCCAGTTCAGGATTCTCATGAAAATCTCTTCTAAGTTCTACCAGCTTGTCGTAAATTTTGTCAGTATCTGCCGAAATGCGTTTATGAGTTGCATTTTCGACAGATAGTTTTGACGGATTTTCTTTATCTATTTGTTCTAAGCTAAAGATAAATACCAGAATAAATATTGATAGAATAAGTTTCATATGTTTGAAGGTTGTTCTTTTAAAGACGTCATTAATAAGAAAAGGTTACAAGTTTTTAATCATTCTTTATTAAATAGCCTAAAAAGCTTTCAAATTTAGAACTCCTAACAATTTAAAAAAGACCTATTGGTGATCTTTAAGCCATTCTAAACGTCTCTGATCTGCAAGATGTTTCACAGAAAAATTTTCGAATTTGGCTTCAAATCCGTTTCCATCAGGGCAAGCTGCCATAAGTCCTACCATAACAGGAGTATTATCCTGCAGTGGAGCATTACGGGTCAGGATATAGTTTTTATCATCCAAAGAATAATAAATCTCTACAGCGTCTAATCTGCGCACCGCCTTGATCCATACAAAAGGAGGAACTTTGTCCAGTACATTCACACTCCAGTCGCTTTTTTCATGCGTTACAACCGTACTGATATTAAATTTACCGTCTACAAACTCAACGCCTGTTTTAATGTAATTTTTTTCATCTACACGAATCATAAGTCCCATTTGGTCGAAACGGGTTTTATAATTACCTGTTAGTTTTACTTTCGTTTCAAATTCACCTCCGTAAATACTGTAATAAAATGGGCCATCATCGACAGTAAAGCCATAATGAGAGATTCTCCAATAATCACTTTTTGGTGTTACCTGCATAATTAAGCTATTGTCTTTTATCTGCCATTTTTCAGGTTCATTAAACCAATGCATTTTTTCAAGACTCTGTGCTTTTATTTCCGTTAAGCTCAGTAAGAGGCCAATAGCTAATATAGTTTTTTTCATAAGTTTGTTATAGATTTGAAATGTTACCTTGTGGTTCCAAAATTATAAATTAATATTCTACATCAAATGGCTATAAATAACCATCAGGATACTGAAAATATTCGTGAGTTACTGGATATAAAACTGTTTTCTCAGCCGTTTTCAGGTTTTTCTCAGCCTAATATGCAACTCGACGATGGTAAAATGATCGCTACACTATACGCCAAACTAGAAAACACCATTAGCGTACTTAGCGATCTAAAAGAAAGAAAAAGTTATATTTATTCTGGCGGAGTCGCTCAGCAGTTGGGATTTGAGCCCACAAAAACAGCCATAAATTCTATTTGGGAAGATGAATTATTGAGCCGGGTTCATCCCGATGATCTTCAGAAAAAATACCGACTCGAATTTCAGTTTTTTAAGTTATTGAAATCTATTAGTTTAAATGAACGCCTTAATTATAATGTAATTACCAAACTAAGAATTAAAAACAACGACGGCAAATATCTTTTGATTAAACATCGGTTACTATACCTGAGCAGTACAGATGAAGGAAATGTTTCGCTGGTACTTTGCCTGTACAACATGGTTTATGATTATCCGGGATTTGATGTTCCTGACGGAGTGATTATTAATACCAGCACAGGCGTAATTTTAGATAGCGAACAAGGCCGTTTTGATGATTTGCTATCGATAAGAGAAGGAGAAATTATTCAGCTTATTAATTTAGGAATGCGAAGCAAAGAAATCGCCGATAAACTGTCCCTGAGCATACATACTGTGAATAGGCACCGTCAAAATATTTTTCAAAAACTCAATGTAAATAATGCCATGGAGGCCTGCAGAATTGCAAATGCCACGGGATTAATACCACGTTAGAATTTCGAAAAAAAAGAAGGGATAGCTTTTCAACTATCCCCTGCTTCACTAAAAACCAACAAATTAAATAATTAACATTTATTTTTAAATTAATTCCAGCCACCGCCAAGTGCGCGATACAAGTTTACAACCGCATGCAGTTTTTGACTTTGATCGTCAATTCCTCTTAATTGTGCGTTTAATAAATTTTGTTCGGCTGTCAATACATCAGTATAATTGGTGGTGGAATTGTTCAGTAATTCTTTATTAAATTCAACTGCTTTGAATAAAGCTTCTAATTGTTTTTTTCTTTTTTCTTCCTTTAAAGCGGCGTTATCATATTTAGATAAGGCATTCGAAACTTCTTCACTTGCTTTTAGCATCGAAAATTCAAAATTATAAAGGGCTTCTTTTTGTAATGATAATGCCGTCGCTAATCTTCCTTTATTGATTCCTTTATTGAAGATGGGCTGCGTAAGTCCTCCGGCAATATTACCAAAAAGTCCTCCGTTTGTAAACCAGTCTTTCAATCCAAAGCTAGAAAAACCGGCCGCTCCGCTGATGGTCAAAGCAGGATAAAAATAAGCTCTTGCCACATTCGTTTCTTCAAATGCCGCTCTAAAATTATATTCTGCTTGTTGTACATCTGGTCTGTTTGCCAAAAGCTGCATCGGAACTCCAATTTTAAGATCGTACGTTAGTGTTTGTTGTTCCAGATAACCACGTTCAATTTTGGTTGGAGATTTTGCCAGAAGTATACATAAAGCATTTTCAGTTTCGGTTATTTTTTGTTCAATATCCGGAATGGCTAATTCTGCTTCATAAAAGTTGGCTTCACTTTGCACCACTGCAACTCCATTAATAATAGAATTTTCGAAAAGAACCTTGATTGTTTCAGCATCGGTTTCTCTGTTTTTAGCTGTCTTTTTAAGTACTTTTAATTGCTCGTCGAGAATTAATAATTCATAATACGAATTGGCAATATTGGCGATCAATTGGGTTTGAACAGCACGTTTGGCAGCATCTGTAGCCAATAAATTTGCTAATGCGCTTTTCTTAGCGCTTTTTAATTTACCCCAAACATCAATTTCCCATCCGGCAATAATTCCTAAATCGTATTGTGTCGATTGATCGAAAAGTCCAAACCCTTGCGGGAAAGCCAATCTGGATTCTTTAACAGATAGATTTCCGTTTACCGAAGGCAGAAAAGCGGCTTTACTCAGCTTAACATTCACTGTTGCCTGATTAATGCGTTCCACCGCAATCTTTAAATCCAGGTTTGCAGCCAATCCATCCGAAATTAGCTTTTGCAATGCAAGATCTGTAAATAGTTCTGACCATTTCATGGTTGCAATATTTGTCGTGTCCTTACTTTCAGGATCACGATACGTTACTGATGCTGCGGGTTTTGTATAGGGTTTCGTGATCTTGCACGAACTCCATATACTGGCAACAATCAGTATAATGATGATTAATTTATGATTGTATTTCTTCATTATTATATGTTTATATTTTTTATTTATTTGAGTGAAATTAACCACAGAGTTCACAAAGCAGTAAAATCTTTTTAATCTATAGCTGGATTTAACCGCAGAGTTCGCAAAGGTTTACGCAAAGTTCGCAAAGCCTATTTGAGCTAAAAATTTCAAGGCAAAGCTGGTTCAAGGCAAAGCTTTGCGAACTTTGCATTTTTATAAAAACCATACAAGCAAAAAAACTTTGCGTTCTTTGCGGTAAAATAACCACAAAGCGATCCCCATGAACCTTTTAAACCTCTACTAATCAATTACTCTAGGCTCATGAACAGGCACTTTAACCCCTCCCACTTTTTCCTGCAACGACTGGAAAATGATAAACAAAACCGGAATTACAAAAACCCCGAATAACGTACCAATCAACATTCCACCAACGGCAGCTGTACCAATCGATCTGTTGCTTAAAGCTCCGGCACCAGTAGCAATCATTAGTGGAATCAATCCGAAGATAAAAGCAAACGATGTCATCAAAATTGGGCGTAATCTGGCTTTTGCCCCAAATATGGCCGACTGTACCAAACTTCTTCCGCTTAAGCGATGTAATAAGGCGAACTCTACAATAAGAATGGCATTTTTGGCCAAAAGACCAATTAGCATAATCAAACTGATCTGAAGGAAAATATTATTATCAACCCCAAACAAATTCGCAAATATAAAAGCTCCTGCAAGCCCGATTGGTAAGGATAACAATACCGAAAATGGCAGGATATAACTCTTGTATTGTGCACTTAATAAGAAGTAAATAAAGACCAGACAAAGTCCGAAGATTAAGGTGGTCTGACTTCCGCTTGACAATTCTTCTTTGGTTAAACCGGAAAACTCATAAGCATATCCTCTGTCTAAAGTTTGTGCTGCGACTTCTTCGATTGCTTTTATGGCATCGCCCGAGCTGTATCCGGCATTTGGCGTACCAGTAACCGAGGTTGAGGTAAACAGATTAAAACGGTTTATAAATTCCGGACCGTATGTTTTTTTCAAGGTTACAAATTCAGAAATTGGTGCCATTGCTCCTTTATCTGTTCGAACAAAAACTTTATTGATGTCACTTTCTTTGGCTCTGTAATCTGCATGCGATTGCAGCATTACTCTGTATTGTTTTCCGAATTTATTAATGTCCGAAGCGTAGATTCCGCCAAAATATCCCTGAAGTGTATTCAGAACGGTTTTTACGCTAACGCCGGCATCTTTACATTTTGCCACATTTACATTCACTTCCATTTCCGGAAACGTAATATTAAACGGATTGGTTGCGTACATAATCTCCGGTCGCTTATTGATTTCGGCCATAAACTTTGCGATGTTTTTATCAAAATCCTGATAGCTTCCTCCGGTTCGATCCTGCAATTGCACTTCGAATCCGTTGTTGTTTCCAAATCCCTGCAAAGTTGGCGCGGCAAAGAAAATGACACTTGCCCCTTTTATGTGAGCTGTCTTTTCGAACAACTTAGCCACAACTGAATTGACATCCTGATTTTTTCCTTTCCTGTCTTTCCACGGTTTTAATCGAATAAACAAAGCGCCGTAAGAACCTCCGTTTCCGTGAATTAAATCCATTCCTGATAATGTAGACGAAAGTTCAATTTCAGGAATACTTCTGGCAATACTGTCGACTTCTTTTGTAATTTTTTCAGTACGTTCCAGTGTCGAAGAGGCTGGTAAAACTACATTTCCGTAAATCGCGCCGCCATCTTCATTGGGTACAAAACCTGTAGGTGTAGTTTTGATTAAAGCATAAAATATCATCCCAAATACTGCTATAGCGACTAAGGATATCCATTTTCTACGAATCAGGAATCGAACTGCTCCAATATATTTATGGGTTAAGGCATCAAAAGCTACATTAAAACCAGCATAGAATTTTGGCAAAAACCCTTTATTGTGATTCGATTTTTCAGGATCGTGTGGTTTTAATAAAATAGCACAAAGCGCGGGACTTAAAGTCAAGGCATTCACAGCCGAAATTAAGATGGCTACAGCCAATGTCAGACCAAATTGTTTGTAAAACACTCCTGCTGAACCTGTAATAAAAGTTACCGGAACAAAAACCGCCGACATAATTAAGGTAATCGAAATAATTGCTCCACTAATCTCGCTCATGGCATGAATAGTCGCTTTCTTGGCCGATTTTGCACCCTGATCGAGTTTTGCATGAACGGCCTCGACGACCACAATCGCATCATCGACAACAATACCAATGGCAAGAACCAAAGCAAAAAGTGTCAATAAATTAATGGTAAAACCGAATAACTTCAGGAAAAAGAAAGTACCAATAATCGAAACCGGAACTGCAATTGCCGGTATTAGTGTGGATCTAAAATCTTGCAAAAAAACAAACACCACAATAAAAACCAGAATAAAAGCTTCGATAATCGTATAAATTACCTTCTCAATCGAAGCGTCCAGAAAGTCATTGGCATTTAAGAACGTATGATATTCTACTCCCGGCGGAAAATCTTTGGATGCTTTTTTTAGGATATCCTCGCAGGCAATAATTAATTCTCTGGCGTTCGATCCTGAAATCTGACTGATTTGTCCTCCCGAAGAAACTTTACCTTGTGTGATAAGAGATGAAGTATAATCTAAAGCGCCAAACTCAATATCGGCGACATCTTTCAATCGTAATAAACTTCCTTGTTTACCACTTCTTAAAACAATGTTTTCAAACTCTGCCGGATTTTCAAGTCGGCCTGTAAATTTTAAGGCATATTGAACCGATTCTTTACTATTTTCTCCAATTTTCCCCGGAGCAGCTTCGATGTTTTGTTCCTGCAATGCGGCAATAATATCATCCGGAACCAAACCCTGATTGGCCATTGCATCGGGTTTTAACCAAATACGCATCGAATATTCACGGCTGCTATAAATCTCGGCTCCACCCACACCTACAACACGTTTCAGTTCGGGCATAATGTTGATCCTTAAATAATTATCAAGGAATTTTTCGTCGTATTTCCCATCGTTGCTGTACAGCAAGAAACTCAAAGCTGTACTGCTCAATTGTTTGCTGGTAGTAATACCTGATTTAATAACTTCATTGGGCAATAAACTGGTCGCTTTCGTAACCCTGTTTTGCACATTTACGGCAGCCATATCAGGATTTGTTCCCTGTTTAAAAAATATGGTTATCGCTGCACTACCATTGCTGCTGGCAGTTGAGGTCATATAACTCATATTCTCAACACCGTTTATTTGTTCTTCGAGAGGAATAATTACACTTTTCAGAACCACATCGGCGCTGGCTCCCTGATAGGAAGCGTTTACCACAACTGTTGGCGGGGCAATTTCAGGATATTGTGATATGGGCAGAGAGGCTAATCCCAGCAATCCCAAAATCACTATGATGATCGATATTACGGTGGATAATACCGGATTTTCTATAAATTTTCTAAACATGATTTTTTATTTTTTTGAAGAAGAAATCGGTGCGATTTTTACTCCGTCTCTTAAATTTCCTATTCCTTCTGTAATGATGATATCTCCGGCTTTTACTCCTTCGGTTACTACATATTCTTTTTCGGTTGATTCGTTTCTTATTTTTATTTCAGTGTTGTGCACTACGTTTTGAGCGTCTACTGTAAAGACAAAAAAGCGGCTTTGCAATTCGAATACTGCTTTTTTAGGAACCAAAATGGCGGCTGTAAACTGTCTTGGAATCACAATTGTAGCACTTGCTCCACTCCAAAGTTTTCCTTGCGGATTTGGAAAAACGGCTTTGAAATTGGCAGATCCTGTACCTGCATTTAAAACTCCGCTTAAAGTCTGGATTTTTCCTTTTGAGGAATAGGTTTCTCCATCGGCAGTAACCAGAGAAACTTCGGGCATATTCCTGAATTTATCTTTTAATTGATTACCTGAAAATTGTCCCAAAAAAGAGTTTAACTGCTGCTGACTTAAAGAGAAATAAGCGTAAATATTTTTGGTATTGGCAACTGTAGTCAAAGGATCCGGTGCCGAACTGCTGACCAAACTTCCTATTTTAAAAGGTAAACTTCCCACAACTCCATTAATTGGGCTAACAATATTCGTGAACGCCAATTTCGATTTTGCCGAAGATAAATCAGCATTGGCCTGGCTTAATTCGGCTCGTTTTACGCGTTCTATATTTTTGGCTGAGGTTAATTCGTAGTTGTTTATAATTTTCTTTTCAGCTAAAGCCGATGTTCTTTTGGTTTGAATAACGGCTGTTTCCAGACTGGCTTCGGCGGCGAGAACTGCGGCTTTCTTGTTGTTTACTTCCTGCAAATAACTATTGGCATCGATTTTAAACAACGCTTGTCCTTTGGCTACAGCCGAACCTTCTTCTACATAAACCTGCTCTATATAACCGTCTACTTTTGAGCGTATTTCGACAGTTTGTTCCCCTTCTAAAGTGGTGGGATATTCTACCGAAACATCGGCTTTTTGAGCCTTTAGCGTAAGCGTTGGATATGATACCGGACTTTCTGTTTGTTCTGTTTTTTTAGTCTCGCATGAAACTATCGAAAGTGTTCCTATAAACAGGATTGCTGCTATTTTTTTCATTATTTTCTTTTATAAATCATTAAAGGAGAACCTGCTTCTCCCCACATTAGGGTTTTTACATATTTAATTAACTGGCTTGTGGCCAATACGAGGATTTCTTCGGGTAATGATGAATTGGCTTTAAGCACTACTTTTTGATTGATGAAAGACGAAAATTCTATTTTCCGTACTCTTTCGATCCATAAAAGATTGATGTGGTTTTCTGTTACAGCATACACAACTATTGATACATGAGGCGCTAGCAATGAACTAATTAGCACATAAGCCCAAAGCGGAACAATAGCATCATTTGAACAAGTGATTACGACATCTTTTCCTGTAAACTGCGTCCAGTTGATATTGGCCATTTCAGATCGAAAGGCTTTTTCCTGCAATAGAAAATCTTCTATTAGAAAAGGCACAATATCGAATAGTATAAAGTCATTTTCAACGGGTTTGTACGACCGTAAATCGAGGGTTTGTATGCCTGAAGCATCTATTTTATTTAGTATTTCCATATCTGGATGATTAAAAAATTGAGGTATTATTGTGTTTTAAGTTTTTGAATTTTGCTGATTTTTAGGCATAGATATCCCCTGCCCAATCTGAATACTATTTTTTTATAGTAGGTTGAGTAAGTAAATCTTTAATTAAAATTTTTTGAGATTTTTAAAATCTAGAGGATATACTATTTAAAAGTTTTCATCAGCACATTCCAGTACGGAACGATATAAACAGGCAAAATAATCCTATCATATGAACTAAGGGGAGGTGATCGTAATTCTAGTACCATAATTTTACAGTTTGTATTAATAAATGCTGTAACTCACAAGTTGGATTGCTTTTAGGATAATAATATCTCGCAATGAGCTTTGATAAGTAAGGCAAAATTAATAATTTTGCATAATAAAACAACTAAATACTTGTTTTATTAATTTATGACTACAAATAAGATTTTAATGTTGCTTAAAATGCGAGGTTCTCTTACGGCTCTCGAGATTGCGCATGAGCTTAAGATAACCAAGGAAGGTGTTCGACAACAGCTAGTTAAACTTGTCGAAGAAGAACTTATTCATCCTCAGGAAGAATCTAAAGGTGTGGGAAGACCTCAAAAAACGTTTAGCCTTACAGTAAACGGAAATGCTAAATTCCCCGATACTCATGCTGAACTGACCTTAAAACTAATTAATATTATTAGTTTGATGGGAAACAATATGCTCGATGATGTTATTAATGTTTATGAAGAAGTAGGGAAAAAGAAATATCACGAAGAAATTGATACTATCGATAATTTGGAACAAAAAATAGAAAAACTTGTCGAAATAAGAACAAGAGAAGGTTATATGGCCGAATACTCTAAGAATGACGAAGGTTTTCTTTTGGTCGAAAACCACTGCCCTATTTGTGCAGCTGCTACTATTTGTCAGGGCTTTTGTTCGTCTGAATTAAATACTTTCAGATCTGTATTGGGCAATGATGTTATGATCAATCGTATTAGCCATATTATTGCAGGAGAAAGAAGATGTGCGTATCAAATTACCTTGAATTAATTTCGCTTTTAAATAGACAAGACATTAAATAGAAAAAACCTGCAAAACATCAATTTTACAGGTTTTTTCAGTCAACGAATAAATATAATTAAATTCTAAAGTATTAAAAATCAATCTGGGTTTGCCAGTATTTTATACAACTCAGCATTCGAAATATAATACTGATTCTCGATACTAATTTGGGACAGTTTTGCACTTACCAGATTATTTTCTCTTGAATTGATTAAGAATATTGAGCTTTCGCCAAAGGAAAACAGTTTCTCCTCTGAGTTGAGCATCGTCACGTAATCTTTGACCAGATTATCAATAACATTTTTTTGCCTTTTTAATGAAGCAATTTCAGTTTGCTGTGCTTTGATTTTATTTTTAAGTTCAAGTCTTTGCTGATCGATATCAAACTTTAAATCCTGAATTTTAAGCTTCGCGAGTTTAAGTCCTCCGCGTTCTTTTCGCAGAAAAATTGGAATACTAAAATCGATATTAAACTTATAATCATCGGCATTAAAAGAATTAAAATAAGAAGGTTCAGAAATATAATTGTAACCCACATTCAGCTTTGGCAATAATGAATTTGCTTTGAGTTGTCTGTTGATTTCGAGCATAGACATTTTAGTTTCCAGAGCCTGAATTTTAGGATGCGCTTCAAATGTTTCTGAGTTGACCATCATCGCTGAGGTTTTCAAGGTGCCCTCGAGTGTCTGAATTAAATTCTGCTCTGGTTTTACATTCTCTTCTAACTCCACCGGAACACTTTCGATCCATAAATAATTAGACAGATTCAGTTTGGCTTTGGCCAGTTTCAGGTTTCCGTTTTCTACATTCAGTTCCCTGTTTCTTACTGTAATTCCGGCTTCGACACTGTCTATTGCAGGAGAATCTCCCAATTCTATCAGTTTTTTTACTCCGGCAAAACGAGTACTGGCAAAACCCAGATAACTTTTATAAAGTTCAGCTTCGTTGTAACTTTTTCTCCATTCAAAATATGCTTCACTGGCTTTGTACAAAACCTCGATGGCTCTCAATTTTCGTTGTGCATCGCTTAGTTTTAACTGCAATTTTCCTTCGCGAACATCAGCCATCCTCTGGTTGATAAACATTCCCTGACCCAAAGCTACGCTAATTCCTAATGAAGTTAATCCGGCTTCGGGCGTACGATTTTGTGGATTGTAATATTGCCCGTTTGTATCATCAAAACCGGCTTTGATTTCGACACCGTACCAGGTTGGAATTTTGAAACTGCTGTTTAATAAAGAATAATATTCGGTTCCTTTAAATTCTTTTTTATTGTAATCTACTTCAATTTTTGGATCAAATCCTCCGCGCGCCACCATAAGCATTGCTTGAGCGCTGCTCACTTCTAGGTTGGCTTGTTTTACCAGCGGATGGTATTTTTTTACATATCCTAAAAACTCGCTATAACTTAATTCTTCTTTATTAAAATCCTGACTGTAACCCGTAACAATGCTAAATAAGAATAAAAAAGAAAATAATTTTATAGCAGTTCTCCTTTTATTTTTTGTCCTTTCCATTTGCTGCTTTTTCATCTGACTTATAATAATTTGGCGGAAAACCATTTAGGTTACGCCATATTTCGTACCATACCGAAACGGTTTCTAACAATGCTATACTTTGTGCACCGGCACCTATACTAAGTTCTTTTGGCCATTTCTCTTCTTTATTTCCATCGGGAGCGATTAGTACCCTGTATTTTCCGTTGGCACTAATAAAATTTTCGATAGCCACAATTTTACCTCCAAAAGTTCCGTAAGACAATCCCGGCCATCCTGAAAATACAATTCTTGGCCAACCGTCAAACCAAACACGTACATTTGCACCACGGTGTACCAACGGAAGATCGATAGGATCTACATACGTTTCTACCGCAATATCATAACTCGCAGGCATTATGCTTACAATTGGAGTTCCTTCTTTTATGGTTTCTCCAAGACCGGTTAGTAAAGCACGGTTTACATATCCGCTTTGAGGCGCTGTGATATAGTACATTCCGTTTCTTATGCTATAATTCGCATATTGATTCTCCAGCTTATTTACCTGAGCTTCTGTATCATATTGTGTGCTTAAAGCGGTAAACTTATCACTTCTTGATTTTGATATTTTTTCTGCATATTCAGCCTTAATTCTACTAATCTCTACCTGAGCATTTATGAACTCATTTTTACTGCTTAGCAATTTATTTTGCTGCGTAATGATATAAGCTTCAGATTCCTGCAATTTCAGCCGTTTTTGCTCTACATCGGTCATTGGTTTTAAACCTTCTTTATTAAGGGCAGTAGAACGATTAAACTGTGTCTGAGCGATTCTTAACTGTGTTTTTACCGCTTCAAGATCCATACTGTCACTTTTTATTTTCAGCAGGGACTGTTTTATTTTATTTTGTGCTTGTTGCAGTTTTAGTTCTCTTTCGGTATTAAGCGATTTTGCCTGATCATTAAGCGAAGTCACTTTATCGCCATAAGATTCTACCGCCATTTTTTTAGCATCGACCTGGTCTTTGGTATTTCCAACCAAATTTGGATCTAAGTAATCTTCTTTGGTTTCTGAAATAAAAAGAATCGTATCTCCTTTTTTTACATAATCGCCTTCTTTTACAAACCATTTCTCTACTCTACCGGCAATGGCATTATGAACCGTTTGTGGTCTTTGATCCGGTTTTAAGGTAGTTACTGATCCGCTTCCTGAAATGTTTTGTGTCCAGGGAAGGAACAAACACGCTAGTCCGAACAATAAAAAACCTATGATAACTCTGTTTAAAATTTTATAATGAGGTCTGCGGGCAACGCTGGTTATCGAAGCGTATTTTCCCGGAGTAATAAGTACGTTATTATCTTTAGATAAATTGAGCATGATTAAAGCTTTATGTCGTTAATAATTTTTCCATCATCAATCGTGATCATACGGTCGCATTTATTCTTCCAAATATCATTTTTAGAAGTTAAAATTACCGTCCAGTTATTTTCTTCAGAAAGTAAAAAATCAACTATTTTGCCCGAAGTCAATTCGTCCATTTTATCAACGGGATCTTCGAGGAATAATATATTCGGTTTGTTTACAATGCTTCGTGCCAAAAGAATTTTTTGAACATCTGAAGCCGAAAGTTCGCGCCCGCCCGGATGAATCTGATTCTCAAGTCCGTTAGGAAAAGTTTTAATGTATGGTGTAAGGCAGACATTGTCTAAAGCCCATTTTAGCTCATCATTATCAATGGTTTCGTTACCAAAAAGAATATTCTCCCTAATGGTTCCGGCAAAAAGCGTATCGCCCTGCAAAAATGTACCTGCCTGCGCTCTGTACGTATTTTCATCCAGACGGTTCATATAATTATCTGTGATGTACATGGTACCGCTTTCGGGTTCGAGTAAACCTGAAAGTAAGCGTAATAAAGTACTTTTTCCGGCTCCGTTTGGCCCTCTTAAAATGATTTTTTCTCCCTGAGATATTTTCAGGTTGATGTTTTTAAGGGATTTTTTGTTGTGATCGGGATAGTTGTAAGCAACACTTTCGGTTTCGATATTGATGCCGGTGTCGCTTACCGCTGAGGTTTGCGGAATACCAGAAATCTCCATATCAGTAACCTGACCAATTTTTTCGACAGAAGTCAGTACATCATAAAATGATTCTAACCCAAAGATGATTTTTTCGACCGAATTGATCAGCAATACAATCACAATTTCAGCTGCCACAAACTGCCCAATATTCATTTGATGGTGAATTACCAGAAAACCACCAATCGACAAAAGGGCAGCCGTAACAATAACTTTAAAAATAGTCAGCTGAATATATTGTTTTTTCATGACCTGAAAATGCTTCTCGCGATAATTGATATATTCGCTCACATAACCGTCGTTTCTGTTTAATGCATATTCGAAACCGCCTTTTCTTCGAAAACTTTCACGATTGCGCGCAATTTCCTGAATCCAGGCTGCTACTTTATATTTAAACTTAGATTCATTCAAACTGGTTTCTAAACCGTCTTTGTACGAAAATTTAAAAATGATATAAAGAATAACAATAAACAAAAGCCCAATTACAGTAAAAAAGGAATGGTACAAAACCAGTAATATAATACCAAAACCTACCTGCAGAAAGGCGGCACAAAAATCCAGTAAAAGTTTTGCAGTTCCTTTTTGAACCATAAGCGTATCAAAAAAACGATTGGCTTTTTCGGGAGCATATTCTGAATACATTTCTTTAAATTTAATTAAAGGCATTCTGTAAGCAAATTCAAATGAAGATCGTACAAAAATTCGCTGTTGCAGATTTTCTACTATTCGGAGTTGTAATATGATCAGCACTCCGCCAAAACCAACTCCAACGGTTACCAGAAACACAAGCACAACCCAAGAAACACTTAATTGTCCGCTCTGAATAAAATTAATAATAGCCTGAATCCCTAAAGGCAGTGAAAGATTTACGAGACCCGCAAAAGCGGCGTAAAATATAATTTGATATACGTCGCGCTTATCAAGTGCGAGTAAATTATAAAAACGTTTTAATGGTGTCATGAATTTATATATAAATACAAGATTAATAGATAGACATTAACATACGGTAAATACCATATTAAGGTTGGTAGATTTTCATTTAAATCTACAAAAAAAAAGTGAAATATTTACACAATCATCTCAGGTGGAGGCAAATAAATCTTGCCATGAAATGCAAATAAAAAAAGTGGATTGTCTATGTAGTTTTTCCTTTTAGATCCGTTTTTGAAATATAAACCCGCTATATCTGCATCGTGAGGAACCAGATAATCTAATAAAACAATGCCTTTTGCCAATTTAGTTGTTTTGGCATCTTTGGTTTCATAATCGTCCAGTTCTTCGGGAATTCCGTCGCATTTGAATATTTTTTTCAGGAAATTGCAGGTCATTCCTTTTACGGAATTTACCTGAGCATTATCATTTATAATTTGGCTGAAATTATCAGACAAATTGATACTGCTCATTAAAAAATAGCCGATTAGCAACGCCTGTAGGCATTTGCATAAAAAACTATTTTTTATTTTATTCAGCATTTCTAAAAGTTATATTATTTGCAGCAATTAGATTGAAAAAAGGGCTATTTCAAATCCATTATTTCTTTAGAAAATAGCCCGTTTTTAAAATATTTTTTCTCAAAAAAAGTACAAGCGTGCAAGTTAAATCTAAATTTTCGCTGCCACATTAGAATAACATTAGAATTTCAGACCGCACACATAAACCACTTACTGCAAGACATTTAAAAAATAATCACTTTATTTATTCCTTTACTTTTTTTGAAGATTCATTTATTTATAAAAAAAAAGAGACAGTTTTATTGTAAACTGTCTCTTAAAATTTTTAAAACAAAACGAATACTATTTTTTAGATAAAGCCTCCATAATCTTAGTATAAATTTCGGTGTTTTGATATACGCCCATAAAATTCTCTGCGCCTGGCCCGTAAGCAAAAACCGGAACCGGAACTGCGGTATGATCGTTTGTACTAAAACTTCCGTGTACATATCCTTTTTCGATACTTCCGTCAATTAATGAAAGTCCGCCCGTTTCGTGATCGGCTGTAACGATTAATAAAGTTTCCGGATTTTTATCTACAAATTCCATTGCCTGTCCTACTACTTTATCAAAATCAAGCATTTCGCGAACTACATATTCTACATTATTTTGGTGTCCGCCGTAATCGATTTGCGCTCCTTCGGCCATGATAAAAAACGGATTTTTTGTTTTGGCAAAAGTTGAGGTTGCTTTCACTAAAGATTTAGATAAAAAATCCCCTCTTCCGTTTTTCATAGACACTACCGAAGCGTCATCCAAAACAATAAATTTGAAGTTTTTGATGGTATCCAAAGAGCTGAATTTATCCGAAAAAGTATAGCCTTTTTGCATCAATAGCTTCGAAAGATCTTTACCATCTTTTCGCGATGTAAATTCTTTTGGCCCTCCTCCTATCAAAATATCGGACGGATTTGCTAAAAAATCTTCGGCAATTGGCTGGCTGTAACTTCTCTCTGGTTGATGTGCGTAAAAACACGCCGGAGTAGCATCGGTAATATTTCCGGCTGAGATAATGGCCGTTTTATAATTTTTCTTCGCCAATTGTTGGGTGATTAATTCTAATGGTTTTCCGTTTTCATCGACACTAATAAAACGATTATTGGTTTTATGTCCCGTTGCCATTGCCGTTGCTCCGGCAGCCGAATCTGTAATATAACTATCTGAAGATTTGGTGATCGAAAATCCCTGAGTTGGAATATTAAACAAACTCAACTGCCCTTTATTGGCCGTGTAACCGGAGTAAATCTGCGTTAAACCCATTCCGTCACCAATTAAAAGAATGACATTTTTCGCTTTCTTTTTGGCGAAAGCCGAAGCATTTTTAGGAACATACGCCTGATGAAATTCGGTATTTTGATAAAATGTAGATTTGATATTGTTGATAAAATGCGTCAGTTCCGGAACATTATCAGTACCAATAAAATCAACTTTTAGGTTCATCAGCGTCATCCACGTATTTACATTATCCTGAGTGGCCCAGAATCTTATTTTTTTATTTTGATCGTGTACTTTTTTTATGATGGATTGTACCTTTTCGGCATCGGCCTGAGTCATTACGCCTTTCCCATTCCAAATCGTAATTTCTTTTAAATCCTCGCTGATCATTTCTACGCGTGACAATTGTTCCGAAGTATAATTTTCGTTGAGTCTTCCGTCGAAATAAATAAAATCAGGATAGTCTTTCCATGTTGTTGGCGAAGGTCGGTTTCCTGAAATTACCACTTTTAGATTTTTGTTCGAAATTAAATCAGGATAGCTTTTAATTTGTTGGGCGATTAATTTTAAAGTTGCTTCGGCTTCTGTTTTAATATCAATCATTAAAATCAAAGGTTTATTACTCGGATATGCTTTTCCGCCAAGACTTTTTAATTTATTAGAAAGCGGATCTAAATATTGACTTTTAAGGGTATTCTGTGCGTTAATTTCCTTAGAGGTATGCGCCACAAAAAGTTCATTATTCACAATAAAAACATCGGCTTCGATAACACCGGTTTCATTGGAATAAGCTTCGTAAAAAGGAAGTTTACTCGCATAATCATTATGAGAATGAATGTTGGATGAGCTGTATTCCTGCGCTTGTGCAAACACAAAGAATTGGAGGCAAAAAAGGGTGATTATTTTTTTCATTGGAAAAATTGGGTTTGTTTATTTTTTTTAAGTTGTAGGTGACTTTATTTATTATATTATTTTTTTTAGGAGCTAATCCCGCTATCCGTTTCAATCTTTTGTGGCGAACCCCGCCACAAAAGGATTTCCACTTCTATCGGGGCTAAAGCACTCGTTTTCATAACAATATTTTCGTATAGTTTGTCATTTCGAGGAACGAGAAATCTTCGCAAGTAACTCGACAAAGATTGTGGCATTTCTAGTGTAATTTACTTCTTCTATTTGCTATCGCTTTAGTCTCCTTTCGGTCGAAATGACAATATTAGGGTTACGTTGTATGTAATTCCAATCTTTGTCGATCTTGCAACGGAGATTTCTCGTTCCTCGAAATGACAAACTATGAGGAGATTCTTTGTATAGTTACATGGGGTAAAATCATTTTTAATCCTTTAATCAGTGGCAAAAAAAACCAAAACAAACCAGCCTTTTTCTAAAAAAAGACTGGCTTGTTTTTATATCTAAAAATTCATTTGTTTTTTTCTTACGACTGCAAGCTCCGACAAGCTTGCAGCGTAGAAAAAACAAACAAACTGAAACTACAAATTACCAGCCTTTATTTTGCGTAAGCGCTCCTTTGCTCACTGCGATTTCATCTGGTGGTATTGGCCAAACATGGTGAATGGCAGGGTTGAAATTACGGGCCGGATAAATCACGGTTCCGTTATAATGATGTAAAGGTTTTGCATACGTTGCCTGAGCATCGCCCCAACGCACAAGATCGAAATGACGGTCTGTCCATTCTCCGGCAAGTTCGCAACGTCTTTCTCTTTTTAAATCGGTTAGTGTTGCTCCGGCAATATCGCCAAGACCTGCACGATGACGGATCATATTGATTTCGGTATCGGCGTTTAGGCCTTTCATTAATTTGGCTTCCGCCAACATTAAAATCACATCGGCATAACGCAAAAGCGGCACGTTTAAAGCTGTTGAAGGTTTGTCTCCGTTGGCGTTTACATAACGAATGTCGATTCCGCCAGAAGTTGTTTTTGGATAACCAAACGGCTCCATATATTTATTGAACTGATATCCGGTTCTGTTACTGGAACTTACTATATATTTTCCTTCATTAAAAGTTACTAATTCACCAAAATACAAGAATTTATCTCCTTTTTGCAAAATAGTCGCGCTGCGTCTTTTATCTGTTGGATCATAGGTATCAAACAATTCTTTGGTAGGATAAAAATTTCCCCAACCGTTGTAAGCTCCCCAACCTTTATCCTCCAGACAAACTCCAGGAAAAATAGAACCCAAAGAAGTATTTTCGGCACTAGAAGTTACAGACCAGATATATTCTGAAGACCAGTTATTTTTGATTTTAAACACATCTTCAAAATTATCCAACAGCTTGTGTTTTCCGCTGGCAACAATCATGTTAGCATACTTAATCACATTGTCCCAGTCTTTGGCATACAAATACGTACGAACCAAATATCCCCAGGCTGCTGTTTTATGAGCACGACCGTAATTGTCTGGAGTTAGTTCATTAAAATAAGGCAATAACTCAGCTGCTTTTACTAAATCTGCTGCGATGTAGGCATAGTTTTCAGCTACGTTTTTAGCTCTTGGCACATACACATTGGTAGGGTTTTCGCGATCCTGAATTGGGATTCCTGCGCGATCGTCTCCATAATGATACGCCAATTCTAAATGCATTACGGCATGGTTGAAATAAGCTTCGCCCAACATGGTGTTTTTTGTTTTCTCATCTAAATTAATCTTCGGAATGTTACGAATCACATCGTTGCAGCGTTTCATGATTTCGTAGTGAATTCTCCAGATATCTTTGGTATCAGATTCTGCACCATCAACAATAAAATTCTTGATACGTTCTGCGTTTTGTCTTGGTTTGGTACCAATATCATCACTTGCATTGTTCAGCCAGAAAAATCCGCGACCGTACATATTATCATCAGAATATAAAGCATAAATCGCGTTTACTCCTGCTTTTGCATCTGCAGGCGTTTTCCAGAAATTTCCGCTTGAAGGAGCTCCTTGCGGAACCAGATCAAGTTCGCTTTCGCAAGCTGTAGCGCCCAATAAAAGCACAAAACTCAATACTAAAAGACTTAAATTTTTCATTTTATTTGTTTTATGTTTTTTAAAAAGTTGCATTTACACCCGTCATATAAATACGGGAAAGTGGATATTTTCCTAAGTCCATACCAAAGTTGTTTAAACCAACTTCCGGATCCATTCCTGAATATTTGGTAATCGTGAAAAGGTTTTGTCCTGAGATAAAGAATCTTAATTTCGCTTTTCCGTTTAGCCATTGGTCTTTAACCGTATATCCAATCGAAAGGTTTCTTAATCTTACGAAAGAAGCATCTTCGATATAAAAATCAGAGATTCGACCAAAGTTATTGTTGTTATCTGTTGATGAAAGTACCGGAATACTAGTGTTTGTATTGGTTGGCGACCACGCATTTTTAGACTCAGCCAATAAATTATACCCTGGAAAAGAACCGTTTAAACCGGTATGTTTTACAGCATTAAAAACGCTATTTCCTGCTGCTCCGCTAAAAAATACATTCATATCGAAACCTTTGTACTTAAAGTTCATATTTAAACTGAAAGTGGTTTTAGGAAAAGGACTTCCCAACACAACTCTATCGCTGTTGTTGATGACACCGTCTCCGTTTACATCTTTAAATTTAATATCTCCCGCAACCGCATTTGGCTGATACACTTCACCTTTGGTATTAACATACCCTTTTGCCTCAGCATTACTTTGGAACAATCCGTCTGTAGAATAGCCATAAAAAGCACCAACCGGACTTCCTACCTGATAAATATTGGCCAAAGGCAAACTACGAACCCGGCTTAAATTCAATGGTTCCAGAGAGGTCAAATCATCTTTGATCGAAACAATTTTATTGCTTAAAAAGGCGGCGTTTGCTGTTACATCAAATTTAAAATCACCGCGTGTTTTTTGGTACGTTAAACTTGCTTCGATTCCTTTGTTTTCTACATTTCCTGAGTTTACAATTCGGCCCAGCGGAGTTCCCGAAACACCAGGAAGCTGATCACGAACCAACATGTCTTTGTTTGTTTTTACATAAGCATCCAAAGATCCTGACAAAGCGCTGTTGAACATCGTGAAATCTAATCCTACGTTGGTTTGCTCAGAGCTTTCCCATCTTAAATTAGGGTTCGATAATTCGCTTTCTGCGTATCCGTAATTGATTACCGGAGTTGACCCAATTAAACCTTGGGTTTGAGTCAATGGTACACTAAACTGGTACGGTCCAAGGTTTCCTAAGTTTCCTATTTGTCCCCAGCTTCCGCGTAATTTTAATGTACTGATTATCGGATTAATACCTTTCATGAATCCTTCTTCCGAAATCAACCAACCTGCAGAAACAGAAGGATAAACTTTCCAACGGTTTTCAGATGTTAATTTTGAAGTTCCGTCACGACGTACAATTCCCGAGATTAAATACTTTTGATTAAAGTCGTAATTCAATCTTCCAACATAAGAAGAAATAATTTCTTCAGATAATCCTGCAGTTATTTGCTGTACTAATTTAGCATTCAATAAATAACGTTGCGATGGATCTTCATTATCGAAACCTGTACCTTGTATGGTATAAAAATTTCTTTTGGTTTGTTGGTACGTATATCCGGCTAAAGCTTTGAAATTATGTTTGCCTAATGATTTTTCGTAAGAAAGAGTCTGCTCACTTAATAAATCTGTTGTTGTTGAGTTGGTTAAGGTTAATCTGTTAAAATCAAACACTTTGCCCGGTTCTGTAATTTTAACTGCAAAATCGGTTGAGTTGTTTTGAATTCTGGTATAACCCCAGTTTGATTTTACTTTTAATCCTGAAATAATTTCCCATTCGGCATAAGGATTGATCAAAATAGTCGAAACAGGATTTCTGTTGTCCAGTCTTTTTAGATAAGCTACAGGATTAATTACGTCTC
Source organism: Flavobacterium piscisymbiosum (assembly GCF_020905295.1). Classification (NCBI taxonomy): domain Bacteria; kingdom Pseudomonadati; phylum Bacteroidota; class Flavobacteriia; order Flavobacteriales; family Flavobacteriaceae; genus Flavobacterium; species Flavobacterium piscisymbiosum. The sequence continues at coordinate 6,160,699 of NZ_JAJJMM010000001.1, forward strand.
CGTAAGAACCAATATATTTTTCAGGAACTCCTCCAAATTGTCCTGAACCGTCTTCTCTGTAAATAGTTGCATTTGGCGGATAAAAAATTGCTGCTAAAATTGCACCTGTATAACCACTATTTGTATTTGCCGCCTGACCGTCGGTTAAGGAATACGACATGTTTTCTCCTAATGTAAAATTGGGCGCCAGTTTAAAAGAAGAATTGGCTCTTGCCGTATATCTTGTCCCGAAAGTATTCAATAAAATACCTTCATTTTTTCTATAACTTCCTGACAAAAAGAAATTCGATTTTTCTGTTTTTCCGTTTACCGAAATAGACAAATCCTGAATCTCACCTGTACGGAAAATTTCATCCATCCAGTTGGTTTTTGTTGTTCTTGCTGTTGGTTCAAATGCAGGATCAAAAGCAGGAATTCTAGGCAGACCAGCATTATCTCTCGCTGTATTCATGGCATCAGCATATCCGGCCGCATCCAGAACATCCAGTTTTTTGGCTACACTCTGAAAACCTCCCTGATAATTTACATTGACATTAATATGATCTGAGATTCCTTTTTTAGACGTAATTAAAATTACTCCACCAGAAGCCCTTGCTCCATAAATTGCTGCCGAAGCCGCATCTTTTAGCACACTTATCGATGCAATATCATTTGGGTTTAATGTGTTTAAAGATCCGCTGTAGATAATTCCGTCCAAAACGATCAAAGGCGTTTCGGCATTCAGGGAACCAATACCACGAATGTTGATTGTTGGTTCAGCCGTAGGATCTCCTCCATTATTAATTACGGTAACACCCGCTACTGTACCTTGCAATAATTCGGCTGCACTGTTGTACGTTCTGCTTGAAGTTTCTTTCATAGAAACCGTTCCAACAGCTCCCAAAACTTCATTCTTTTTTACCGAACCGTATCCCATAACCACAACTTCCTGTAGTTGTTTCATGTCGGCTAAAAGTTTAACGCTTATGTTTTTATCTGAACTTGTTACTTTTACTTCCTGAGTAACATACCCTACGTACGAAAAAATAAGTACAGCTTCTGATGAATTGATTTCCATCTTGAAAGTTCCGTCGAAATCTGTAGTGGCTGCTGTATCAGAATTTTTGTCTTTGATTCCAACGCCCGGCAACGGCATTCCGTCATCGCCCCCAAAAACAGTTCCTGAAATGCTTATTTTACCTTGTCCTGCATCTCCCAGTTTTTGATTTTTTTTGATGACAATATTGTTGCTTACAATTTCGTATTTCAAGAAAAAATTGCTGCATATTTTATCTAATGCCTGTTCTAAGGTTACGTTACTCAGTTTCAGGCTAATTTTCTGATTGGTATTGACCTGATTGGTTTCGTACATAAAATGTACATCAGCTTGCTTTTCTATTTTCTGAAAAACATTCTTTATCGTTTCATTCTCAACTTTTAAGGTTACCCTTTTACTGCTGTTAATGCTCGCTGCCTTCATTGTTGATCCGATAAAAAATAAAGCCACAAACAGAAGTGCTTTTGTTAATATCGTTTTTTTAATGCTCTGACAGTTTACGACGTACCGCATTTGTTTTTTAGTCATGTTTTTGGAATTTTAATTTGTGTTTGGATTATTGCTTGGTTTCTACGTAGATGATTGATTAACTTAATTTTAAAATACTTGTAATTGCGTAATTGTTTTAACACATAGGGACATAGCTTTTCTTTGTCGATAAAGGCGTTTCACTTGGAATAAATCACATTAGCTATGTAAAAAAATCATGATTTTCTAAAAGCATCTTAATTCTTAATTTTAAATCTATGTTTCTATGTGTTTAATTTTTTTGCTCGCAGATCAAGCAGATCGAGCAGATTTTTAATTTTTAATTCTCAATTTTTAATTCTTTTTATTCTCTTTTAAAGGTTACCTTATTGTATGATATAAGTTCCTGCTTCGATTTTATAATTGGCATTGATGATATTGCATACCAAAGCCACAACCTGATTAACAGGAAGTTCTTTGAAATAAGCACTGATTTTAAGATTGTTGAGGTTTTTGTTTTCGATCTGGATCGCTACATTATAATTGCGATTAAGAGTTGCGATAACTTCCGGCAAAGGCGCATCTTCAAAAACAATGATATTTTTTCGCCATAACGAAATAGAATTCACCGGAATATCTGTAAAGGCTTGAATTTTATTATTTTTTGATTTAAAAACTACTTTTTGTCCCGGAGTTACATACACATTTTCTTCGGTTACGGTCGATTTTACATTTACTCTTCCGGTTAAAACCGAAACTTCCTGTGTGGCGTGATCCGGATAAGCCTGAACATTAAAACTGGTTCCTAATACTTTGGTATCCATTTTATCTGTATGAATGATAAAAGGATGTTCTTTGTCTTTGGCTACATCAAAAAAAGCTTCTCCGGTAAGATATACTTCGCGTGTTCCTCCTTTAAACTTTATTGGATATTTTAAATGACTTCCTGCATTGAGCCAAATTTGGGTTCCGTCGCTTAATGTTATTTTTGCGTGTTCACCCAATTTGGTGGCATATTCTTTAGAAATTGTTTTTACAAACGACAGATAAAAGAAGCACGACAATCCCATCAAAAAGATTAGAGAAGCTGCGATTGTCCAGTTTCTGCTATGAAGAAAAATAACGTTGTTTGTTTTCTTAATTTGTCTGATTTCTTTTTTTAGTTGCGAACGATCAGATTGTATTATGATAGCAGGATCTAAAATTTCCTGAGGATGATCGTACCAGTTATTCCATAATTCTTCTCCTTTTTCAGAAGGCTTTCCTTCTAAAAAAAGTTGTACGTCTTGATGTAATTTTTCAGGCATTATAATTTGTTTATCTCTTTAATAGTATGTCTTGGGATTGTTACTTTTAGGTAGGTGCTTAAGGTTACGCTTTTGTTAAGAAAAAGCGTTCACTCATAATTTTTAGAAAACAATGATCAATTGAATTCGCCCAAATAGTTTCGCATAAATTTTAGCGCATAAGCAATATGATACTTTACGGTTTCGTGCGATACATTGAGTTCTTCGGCGATTTCTTTGTTGGTGTAATGTTTGATGCGGCTTAGAATAAAAACTTCCTTGGATTTTTTGGGCAATAATAAAGTGGCTTTGTCGACCGCTTCCTGAAGTTCCTCGTAATAAATAGCATCTTCGGTGGCATTGGTACTATTGTGGTCATTTGTACTTCTGTCGGTAACCTCTTTTATATATTGGTCGGTAGTATTATGCGATTTGATATAATCTAAAGTCACATAACGAACCGAAGTGTAGATATAAGCCGAAAATTTCTTTTGAATCACCAAAGTCTTTCGACGTTCCCAAATAGTGGTAAAAACTTCCTGAACAATTTCTTCAGCAACCGGAACCGATTTCATTCGCACATAAACAAAGCGAACCAATGCATCCCGATACCGAAAATACAATTCATCAAACGCTTTGTCTTTTCCTTGTTTCAATAATTCAACAAGCTGCTCATCTGTAAATCCTTTATACATGATGCAGTATTTTTGTATTATTTGGCAAATGAACGGTGCTGGCTAAAACACCAATTCTGATTATTTTTTTGCGATGTATTCTTAATTTAAAAAATGACATATACTACAAGTGTGTTGTTTATAATATGTCTCCAAAATTAGAACTGAGGGTAGGTCTGCAAGGTTACGTTTACATTAATAAAAATGTCCGGTTATAAAACATTGTATTAACATTTCGTCTCTTAGATGTTATGCGCCAGATATTTGTATGATATCGCTTATTAACTCCATAAAAAGGGAACAGTTAAAAAAAACTATTCCTGTATAATTTTTTAAACAAACTTTTAGTAGAGTTTTTTTTGAATGTAAAAAACATTCATTCGAGGTTAAATTTTAAAAACCATTCGATGATTAAAAAAATATTTTAATAATTAAACTCAATTCTTATAATTATTTAAAAAATATAGTAAGTTTGTAAGAGACACGTAATTATAAAAAGCGATGAGTTTAAAAGATTTATTAGACAATAGTAAAGATAAAAGTCTTTCTGGCCAGAAATGGCATATGCTACGACAATCTATAACGAAACGTTTACTTTCAGGAGGTAATTCGACGATTGCCGAATTAAGTACAGAATTACAATCCAGTGTCCCAACCGTAACCAAAGCTGTCAACGAATTACTGACCGAAGGTTATGTGGTTGATATGGGAAAAATCACCAATAGCGGTGGCCGAAGACCTTCCTTATATAGTATCAACCCAACCTGCGCTTATTTTCTAGGTGTTGAGGTGGGCATCAGCAGTATGTCTATTGGGTTACAAAACATCAAAAATGAACTGGTTAGCGTAGAATTGGGCGCATCGTTTATTTTAGAAAATACTCAAAAATCATTATTAAAATTTTGCGAACTCATCAACTCTTTTATCGAAGATAGTTCTGTAGATAAAAAACTGATTGTGGGTGTTTGCATCAACTTTTCGGGACGTATCAATTCCATGGAAGGCTTTAGTTATAATTATTTCTTTAGCGAAAACCGACCGTTGAACGAAATCATTTCAGAACAATTGGATCTTCCCGTTCATTTAGAAAACGATACGCGTGCCATGGCTTTTGGTGAGTATTGCGAAGGTGTTGTCGATGATGAACAAAATATCATTTTTGTCAATTACAGCTGGGGAGTTGCTATCGGGATGATTACAGATGGTAAGCTATATTACGGAAAATCAGGATATTCAGGAGAATTTGGACATAGTACCATTTTCAATAATGATATCATGTGCCAATGTGGAAAACTAGGTTGTCTAGAAACCGAAATTTCTGGCTGGTCGCTGATCAATCAATTTAAAGAAGCTGTAAAAGAGGGAAAACAATCAAAAGTTACACTTGATGAAAGTTCTTCTACCCTTCAGCATAATGCTATTATTGCCGGAGCTGTAAATCTCGAAGACACTCTTTGTGTCGATCTGGTTACGCAGCAAAGCGAAAAAATGGGACGTTATTTATCTATTTTATTAAATATCTTCAACCCTGATCTACTGGTAATTGGCGGAGATTTCGCACAATTAGGCGACTATGCCTTATTACCTATTCAATCTGCATTAAAAAAATATTCACTGGGTTTAGTCAACCGTGATATGAAACTCAAAAAGTCTGCTTTAGGCCGTCGTGCGGGCGTTATTGGTGCTTGCTGTGTCATCAAAGAAAAGATGTTATTCCCATTAATTAATAACTAAATTTTCCAACTACTTCTTAATTATTAAAATATTTTAATAACTAATATTGTTATTTTAAAATATTTTATATCTTTACCTCATAATAATAAATTAATTTATTCATAAGATTTTCATAACATTCAAAAGGATTATAAATTTTGACTGTTAAAAGATCGTAATAATGATATCCGGACTTGTAAAATATTCCTAAATACGAAATTGCATTATCATCAAAGAATAGTTTTTATTATTCCCTGCATTTCAAAAAAGAAAATAAAATACAAGATCAGGATGCTGAAGAAAATAGCTTAAAAAAGAATACACGTTTTATATATGAAGTAAGAACAATTAAAGATCAATCCTAAAAAATATCAATAAAAACCATTGCATACAAAATTTGTTTTTTAGTCATAAAAAAGCCAGCGAATGCTTGCAACATTGCTGGCCGGTTCCCCGATAGGAACAATGATTTGAAAATTAATAAACAGACCTTTAACAAAGTTATTATTAACCAAACCATTACAAAAGTATGAAATTATTGCCTAAAAGTAAACCTATCAATTGTAGGTTTACTCCTAAACACGGAAAAGTTATAAAATTGACCTCCACGTTGCTTTTAGTTTTTACCATGCAGCTAGCAACTGCAAAAACAGAAAAAAGTATTGCACTTACATATAACAATGTAAAAAAGAATGACCCAATCCAAAAGAAAGTTACCGGTACCGTTACAAACGAAAAAGGAGAAGCTTTACCTGGTGTAAACATAGTGGCAAAAGGAACGAACTTTAGCGCTCAGACAGATTTTGACGGAAAATTTACTATCGATGTACCGGATAATGCGACGACTTTAATCGTTTCTTATATTGGTCTTCAGGAACAAGAAGTTGCTATAGGAACTGCACCACTTAATATTGTTCTTAAAGAGATAGGACAACAAATGAATGAGGTAATTGTGGTAGGTTACGGTTCTCAAAACCGAAGAACTTTAAGTACAGCCGTTTCTAAACTGGACAAAAAAGTATTAGAAAATGTACCTTACTCAAACGTAACGCAATCTTTGCAAGGAAACGTAACTGGTTTGGTGGTAAAAACCTCTTCTGGTCAGCCCGGAAAAGCATCGAACATTTTAGTTCGTGGAGGAACTTCTATCGATAATCCGGCCGGAGCGACACCTTTATATATAGTAGATGGTGTGATTCGTACGCAAATTGATGATATTAACTCTCTTGATATTGCTTCGCTTCAGGTTCTTAAAGATGCCGCTGCAACCTCAATATATGGGGCACGTGCTTCAAATGGTGTAATTATTATTACTACCAATACGGGGAAATCCGGTAAAATGAAAGTTACTTATAGTGTTTCTACTCAAAGCAGCACAATTGGTAAAAAATACAATTTTATGGATGGCGGAGATTACATCAAATTTCAACGTCAGGGTCTTTATAATGCGGCAGAACTGGCCGGACTTTCTACTACAACCGGTATTGCAAGATTGGGTCAGTTAACGGGTGCAACTCCTGCAGGTACGGGAAATAATCTTCAAAACAATACACCTTTTGCTACTTTATTAAAATCTAATTTATCGCCTGAAACTATTAGTACACTTCAGGCAAAAGGCTGGCAGGAATTGCAAGATCCTTTAAATCCTGCTAGTACTATTATGTACAAAAGTACAGACTGGAACGATGTTTTATTTCAGACTGCTATGACGCAAAGCCATACGCTTGGTTTTAGCGGAGGTAATGATACAGGAGTTTTCGACTTAAGTTTAGGATACTTAAAAGGTGATGGTATTACCATATTTACAGGTTATCAAAGGTTTACCAGTAAATTGAATGCTTCACTAAAAATAGCCGATAATTTTACTATTAATGGCCGTATGTTATTTTCTAAAGCAAGCAACAATCAGGTAGTAGCCAATAGTGTGGTTTTCAACAGATATTTAGGAAACTCGCCTACTACAAAAATGTATTTAGAAGACGGAACGCTAGCTCCGGGTCAAAATAACATTAACGGGAATCCATTGTACCAAATGGGGAAAATGAAGGGAATCAACGAAAACAATAAATTGCAAATGAGCGTTGATGGTGAATTAAGGCTTGCCAAAGATTTTACCTTTACGCCTTCGATGTCGCTTTATAGCGAAAATGAAAATGACAACACTTTTCAACAGGCATTTTTAAGCGGAAGCAGCGGTTTGGTAGACAATACGCGTACTGCAACGAGATTAAGCAATCAAATTTCTCAGGTACAATACGAAGGAGTTTTTGCTTATAAAAAAGACTGGGAAAACATTGGTGATTTTGATGCCAAATTAGGAGTTTCTAAATACGACAGAACCATAAAAGCTTTTAATGCTTCAGGAAAAGGAAGCCCGTCAGATTTAGCGCAAACTTTGGACTCATCTCCTATTCCGGTTTCGGTTTACAGCAACAATACCAAATTGGTTTTAAATAGTGTTTTCGGGCGTTTAAATTACGATTACAAAAACAGGTATTTTGCAACAGCTTCTTTCCGTTATGACGGTTCATCAAGTTTAGGACCTGATAACAGATATGGTTTCTTTCCGGGAATTTCTGCGGGATGGAACATGCAGGAAGAAAAATTCTGGACGGCTACAATGCCAAAAGTTATTTCTTCACTTAAACTTAGAGGAAGTTATGGTGTAAATGGTAACTTAGGGACTTTGGGAGATTTTCAGGCCGGAGGATTATATTCGGGATCAACAAATGGTATCGCCAACAGTTACAACGGACAATCGGCGATTATCAACTCACAAATTGCCAATCCGGGATTAAAATGGGAACAATCTGAAACTATAAATGGTGGTTTTGATTTGGGTTTCAACGAAGACAAAATCAGAATTATTGGGGATTTTTATAACAAACTGACTTCTGATTTATTAACGAATTTAACGCTTCCTTCAAACAGTGGTTTCTCTACGGTTTTAACTAATCTTGGAGGATTAAGAAGTAAAGGTTTCGAATTAGAAATACAAGCAAATTTGTACAATCAAAACGACTGGAAAATTAATGTTGGAGCAAACGTTTCTCATAATACCAACACGATCGAAAAACTTCCATCAAACGGAAATTTAAACAACCGAATTGGCGGAACTGAGATTTTCGATCAAAATAGTGGTACTTATCAATATGTGGGAGGTTTACAGGAAGGACAAAAAATTGGAAATTTCTACGCACACAAACAATTATACATTCTTTCGACTCAGGCAGAAGCCGATGCTTACAACTTAAAAGTTCATGATACTTATGTAACTAAAACAGCTGCCGCAGGTGGTAATCCTGAAGGTAAAAAATTCGCCGGAGATGCTGTATTCGAAGATACTGACAACAATGGTGTAATCGACAGCAGAGACAGAAAGTATATGGGGAATATGTTCCCAACGTTTGTGGGAGGCTTTAATTTTGATGCTTCATACAAAGGATTTTCATTAACTGTAAGAACAGATTACTCTCTGGGAGCTACAATTTACAACGAATCAAGAGCCCGTTTCTTAGGTCAGTTTCAGGGTAACTACGGATTATTGGCAGAAAGTGCACAATCTTGGCAAAAAGAAGGTGATATTACAGATGTACCACGCTACCGTTGGGCAGATCAAACGAACCAAAACAACTTGTTTAGATCAGAAGCTAGTGGAGCTGCTTACAACACCAATATGTTTCAGGGAAACAGCCGTTACTACGAAAGCGGAGATTACTTGTGTATTAGAGAAATTACCTTTAGTTATAATTTTCCAAAATCATGGGTTGAAAAAGCTAAGTTAGCCTCACTTCGTATGTATGTTACGGGAAGCAACTTATACTATTTCACTAAATACAGCGGATTAAGCCCTGAAGTACAAGGTATCGACGGAGGATCTAGTTTAGGATTATCTGCAGCAGGTTCAACCGGAACGTATCCTGTTCCAAGAAATATTATCCTTGGTTTAAATATCAGTTTGTAAATTTTAATACTAAAATCATGAAAAAGAAATTTCTTCTCTATACACTATTTTTTACTACTCTATCTCTATTCAACTCTTGTCAGGATGATTTAGAACTAACTTCTGATAGTATCATTACATCTGACAGTTTTTGGAAAACAGAAGATGATGCCAAAGCTGGCGTAAACGGAATGTACGTGAACTTTAGAATCCAGACACAGCAAAATTATTATTTGCTGGGCGGAGCCAGAAGTGCCGAAATAACAGGTGGTGTTCAGTCGCCACTAACATTAGCCAATTATTATAATAACCTTCTTACGCCGCAAAACATCGACGTAGACTGGGCTGGTTTATATACCGTAGTACATTCGGCCAATTTAGTTTTAAAGTATGTACCGCAAATTACGTTTAGTCCAACAACGGTAAATGAGCAAAAACGATATATTGCACAAGCCTATTCAATGCGTGCATTGTGCTATTTTATCATGGCACGTTCGTGGGGTGGTGTTCCAATTGTTACAGATCCTACTGAAAATGCCAATCAGTCGCAATACATAATTCCGCGTAATAGCATCGAAGAAACATTTGCTTTCATCAAAAAAGATATTGATGCTGCCATTGCCAACTTTCCGGATGCTACAAACAATAAAACGCAGTTGTCGCTTGCCTCGATCTACGCTTTAAAAGCAGATGTAAATTTATGGACAGCAAAACAATTAGGCGGAGGAACAGCAGATTTGAATACGGCATTGACAGCCATAAACACAATCCCGGGAACTCCAACTTTATTACCTAACTTTAAAGATGTTTTTGCTTATGACAAAAAAGCAAATGCTGAGGTAGTTTTTGCTGTGCGTTATTCTCTGGCAGATTTACCATCGAATTTAGCAGACAACTGGAATCAGTTTATGTTTGTGGGGCCAAGTGATTTTGCACCGTTAACTTCTGCAACAGCAACAGCAACTTTTGGAACATTAGGAACCGGTGCCGGAAATGCAGGAATTTCAAGAGTGCAGCCTGACATTACAAGATTTAACTTTGCAGCTACAGATACCAGAAAAGCCGCTACTTATTTAACTTTATACAATGGTGCAGTTCCTGTAGTTACAGGTTTGGTAAAATACAACGGAACTGTTGATGGAACGCTGAGACGATTTGTAAGTGATATTATCATTTACCGTTGGGCAGATATTTTATTGATGAAAGCAGAAATCAAAAATGCTTTAGGTCAGGATCCAACTGCAGAGATGAATTTGGTAATGCAAAGAGCAGATCCTTCGGCTTCGTTTACAAATGATTCTCCTGCAAACAACGACAATGTGATTTTGAATGAACGTTTGAAAGAATTGGCTTTTGAAGGAAAATCATGGTGGGATTTGGTTCGTTTCAACAAAACAAGCTTAGTGCCATCAATGACAGCAGGAAAAGAAGTTTTGTTTCCAATTTCTCAAAACACGATCAACTTTAATCCAAAAATTGTTCAAAATCCGCTTAGCAAATAATTAGAATTAAAAATTAGACTGGGAATTCAAAAAGTTCCCGGTCTAATACCAAAATACACAAACAATAAAAAAACATACTCATGAAAATTGAACATTTACAAGGTCTTATTTCTGCTCCTTTCACTCCTTTTGACAGCAACGGAAAATTAGACGTAAGCATGATTCCGCCTTATTATGCATTTCTAAAAAGAAACGGAATCACGGGAGCTTTTATCAACGGATCTACCGGAGAAGGAGTTTCTATCACTTTGGAAGAAAAAAAAGCCGTAGCACAAGCCTGGGCAGATTGCTCAAATCACGATGCCGATTTTAAAGTAATGGTTTTCCTTGGAGGAACTTGTCTTTCTGATTGTATCGATTTAGCCCAACATGCTTACGAAATTGGTTTGTATGCTGTTTCTTTAACCGGAGCTTTTTACTTTAAACCAAACAATGTTGATACACTTGCTGAAATTTGTATTAAAGTTGGAGAAAGCGTTCCGAATATGCCTTTTTATTATTATCACATTCCGGTCTTAACAGGCGTAAATGTTGCGATGTACGATTTGGTTAGGGCTTTAGATAATAAACTTCCAAACTTTGCCGGAGTAAAATACACACACGAAGATTTTATGGATTTCCAGAGTTGTATGAGCTATGAAAACGGAAAATTTGATATGCTTTGGGGACGTGACGAAAATATGTTATCGGCTTTGGTTCTTGGTGCAAAAGGTGCTGTTGGAAGTACTTTCAACTATGCTGCTCCATTGTATTACGATTTAATCGATGCTTTCAATAATAATGATTTAGTTAAAGCGCGTAAACTTCAGCAAAAATCAATTGATATGATTCGTTTCTTAGGTAAATATGGCGGAATCTCTGTAGGGAAAGCGTATATGAAATTGGTTGGTCATGATTTAGGAGAATTTAGATTACCGGTTAAAAACATGAGTGCTGAACAATTTGAATTATTCAAAAAAGATGTTGCAGGTTTAGATTTCGATACTTTCAAATCCAAATAAATCCGTTCGTTTTCTCTAAAACAAACCCATATGAATCAGTCTTTTTCTTCCTTAATCCTTACTATTTTTATTATGTCTGCAACTGTTGGTTTTTCGCAAAAAACAAAAATTACAAATGTCGAATGGAAAAAAGCAGCCCAACTGCAAAATGCTGACGGAAGTCTTTCATTGGGTTTTGCCGGTCCGATAAACGGAGTAAGCAATACTGTTTTGATCGTTGCCGGAGGCGCTAATTTTCCCGATAAAATGCCTTGGGAAGGAGGAAAAAAACATTATTCGAATGAAATTCATGTTTTAGAAAAAACGGGAGATGATTTTCATTGGAACAAAAAAGTAACCAATACATTACCCGAACCCATTGCCTATCCCGGAAATACCACTACAAATAAAGGAATCGTTTACGTAGGCGGCGAAAACGAAAACGGACTTTCGAACAAAGCTTTTATCTTAAATTGGAATGCTGATAAAAATGAAGTAGAAACAAAATCATTACCGGATTTTCCGTTAGCGATTACCAATATTGCACTTACACATTCAGGAAATATTGTGTATGCCATTGGCGGAGATGAAGCAAAACAATCCTCTGATTTAGTTTTTAGTATTGATTTGAATGCCGAAAAACCGGAATGGAAATCGTTGACCAAATTGCCTTTTGCTTTAGCGAATTCAGTTTCAGTAATTCAAAATGATAAAATTTACGTTATTGGCGGAAGAACCAAAATGCCTTCAGGAATAAGCGATTTGCACAACACCACTTTGGCTTTCGATCTAAAAAAACAAACCTGGGAAACAAAAGCCAATATTTGTGACGGAAAAGAAACAACCAATTTTTCGGCAGGCGCCGGAGTTGCTGTAGGAAATGAATCTATTCTAATTCTTGGCGGAGATAACGGAACTACTTTTCATAAAATAGAAACCTTTTTATCTCAAATTGCAAAAGCTAATTCTGAAGAAGAAAAAGCGAAACTTATTGCCGAAAAAAATATTTTAAATACAACACACAAAGGTTTTTACAACGCTATTTTACTGTATAACACACACACCAATAAATGGTCAAAAATAGGCGACTTGCCTTTTCTGGCTCAGGTAACCACAACGGCAGCCATCTGGAATGATAAAATAGTTTTATCGAATGGAGAAATAAAACCCGGAATTCGTACACCGGATGTTATGTTGGGAACCATCAAATAATTAATTCAACAGTTCTAAACCTGACAGGTTTTAAAAACCTGTCAGGTTTAACAAGAATTAAAATAAAATCTGCGCAATCTGCCGAATCTGCGAGAAAAAAAATTAAACACTAATTGCACAAATTATCACAAATTAAAATCATTACAATCTTTTTAATCAGTGGCAAAAAAATTTAAACACATAGAAACATAGGTTCAAAATCAAAGTAAAGGTGATTCTAAAAAAACACATTTTTTTTTCACATAGCCCTATGAGTTTTATTTCAAGTGAAACGCCTTTTCAAGCTATAAAAACTATGTCTCTATGTGTTTAAAAAAATAACCGATTAAACAAAAAATAAGCATATCAAAATATGAAAAACTCTAAATATTATCCGTGGTTAGTCGTAGCGTTACTCTGGATTGTAGCGTTGCTTAACTATATGGATAGACAAATGCTGGCGACCATGAGACCTTCTATGGAAGCTGACATTCCTGAACTGGTATCGGGTGAAAATTTTGGACGTTTAATGGCTATTTTCCTTTGGATTTATGCTTTAATGAGCCCCATTTCAGGTATTATCGCCGATAAATTAAACCGAAAATGGCTGATTATTGGCAGTTTATTTGTTTGGTCTGCGGTTACATATGCCATGGGATATGCCACAAACTACAACCAAATTTACTGGTTACGTGCCATTATGGGCGTGAGTGAAGCCTTGTATATTCCGGCAGGTTTATCTTTAATCGCCGATTATCATCAGCAAAAAACACGTTCGCTTGCCATTGGTATTCACATGACCGGACTTTATGTAGGTTCAGCTTTAGGAGGTTTTGGCGCTACAATTGCTGCAAGATTTTCGTGGCATACTACTTTTCATCATTTTGGAATTATCGGAATTGTTTATTCGATTATTTTGGTTTTCTTTTTATACGAGAAAAAAGTCACAACCAAAGTTTTTGATCCTGAGTTTAATAAAACCCACGAAAAAGATTCCCTTTTCAAAGGCCTGACGCTATTGTTTACCAATATTTCGTTTTGGGTGATTTTATTTTATTTCGCTATTATAAGTTTACCGGGCTGGGCAACAAAAAACTGGCTTCCTACCCTGTTCTCGGACAACTTAAATATTTCAATGGATCAGGCCGGGCCTATAGCCACTATTACAATTTCGGTTTCATCTTTAATAGGCGTTATTTTCGGAGGGATTTTATCTGATAAATGGGTTCAGAAAAATATAAAAGGAAGAGTTTATACCAGCGCCATTGGTCTGAGTTTAACCATTCCCGCCTTAATGCTGATTGGTTTTGGGCATTCGTTATTTCATGTAGTTGGAGCCGTTTTATGTTTTGGTATCGGATACGGAATGTTCGATGCGAATAATATGCCTATCATTTGTCAGTTTGTTTCTTCCAAACATCGGGCAACTGCATATGGTGTCCTTAATATGACTGGTGTTGGCTGCGGAGCGTTGGTTACATCATTACTTGGCAAATCAGCAGATACTGGAACTTTAGGTTTTGGTTTTGCTTTAATGGCCGGAGTTGTGTTGCTTGCCTTAATAGTTCAAATTAGTTTTTTACGTCCCAAAGTCAATGATTTTGCCGATGCATAGGATATAAAGTTCATTCCCCTTTTTTTACAATTTAAGAGTTAGTTGGTTTTTGGTTTTTCAATAAGCCCGGGCGGAGCTATGCGTTCTGCCCAGCTTATTAATCGCCGCATTTTTAATAATAGTTCTAAGAAAAATGAGAACAAAAATTCGAAATATTTTCCTGTTGATACTCTTCTTTTCAATGATTTTAAATCTTGAAATGAAAGCGCAGAGTCCAATAAAAATTGCTTGTATAGGAGATTCCGTAACGGCAGGTTATCTTTTAGCCCATCCGGAAACAGAATCGTATCCTACGCAGCTTCAGGTTTTAATGGGAAATCAATATGAAGTCAAAAATTTTGGACATAGCGGCGCAACGCTTTTAAAGAAAGGAAGTACGCCTTATTTTAAAACGGAAAAATGTGCCGAAGCCATTGCGTATCGTCCTGATATCGCGATTATTCATTTGGGATTAAATGATACAGATCCGAGGAATTGGCCCAATTATAAAGAAGATTTTGATGCCGATTATGCGTGGCTGATTGATACTTTAAAAACACAAAACCCGAAGGTGAAAATTTTCATTTGCCGAATGACACCGATCTTCAATGAACATCCACGTTTTAAATCAGGAACAAGAGATTGGTTTTGGCAGATTCAGCAACACATTCAAGAAATTGCAAAGGCCAATAATGTTGGTTTAATTGATCTTCACGAAAAATTATACCATCGCCCTGATCTTTTTCCGGATGCTTTACATCCAACAAAAGAAGGCGCAACTATTCTTGCACAAACGGTTTACGGCAATATTACACAAGATTTTGGCGGACTGAGATTATCGCCTGCTTTTAGTGATAATATGGTTCTTCAAAGAAACCAGCCCATTGTAATTTACGGAACTGCAAATGGCGGTGAAAAAATAGCAATTACTTTTAATAATCAAAAGGAAATTTCGACTGCAAACGAATACGGAAAGTGGAAAGTTATTTTTCCTGCGATGAAATCCGGAGGAACACATGAAATTATAATTTCATCAAAAGAAAAAAATATCATTTTAAGAAATATCCTAATTGGCGATGTCTGGTTTTGTTCCGGACAATCGAATATGGCATTCCCGCTTCAGAAATCAGAAAATGGAAAGGATGAGGTTAAAAAAGCCATTCAAAATACGAATCTTCGATTATTCAATTTTGAAGCCATTGCCGAAACAGATGAAAAAGCCTGGGATTCGATTACTTTACAAAAAACAAATCAGTTAGCATTCTTCTCCGGAAAATGGAAAATCAGCGATTCTATAAGTGCCAAAGATTTTTCGGCCATAGCCTATTACTTCGGACAAAATATAATGCGTGAAGAAAATGTCCCAATTGGTTTAATACAAGTGGCCGTTGGCGGATCTCCTATAGAATCCTGGATCGATAGATATACTTTAGAACATGATGATAAAGTAGTTGATGAACTAACCAACTGGCGAAAATCAGATTTTTTTATGCCGTGGGTAAGATCACGCGCCGATGAAAATTTGAAAAATACCACCAATGCAAAACAACGACATCCGTACGGACCTTGCTACAATTATGAAGCCGGTGTAACCCATTTTACCGATTTCCCTATAAAAGGAATCATCTGGTATCAGGGCGAAAGCAACGCACATAACATCGAATTATACGAACATTTAATGCCAGTCCTGGTTGGTAGCTGGCGCAAGGCCTGGGGAACTTCCCTACCCTTTTATTATGTTCAATTGTCAGGAACAGATCGTCCGACCTGGCCGTCCTTTAGAGATGCACAAACCAAAATCCAGAAAAATATCGCACACAGCGGCATGGCGATTAGTATGGATTATGGTGATGCTACAAATGTACATCCTATTCAAAAAAAGCAGGTTGGAGATCGTCTGGCGCTTTTGGCCTTAAAATATACCTACGGAAAAAATATCACCGCAAACGGACCATCGGCACAAAAAGCAACACAAAAAGGAGATGCTATTATAGTTTCTTTTTCGAATGCCAAACAGTTATCGACAGCCAATAAGAAGGATTTAATTGGTTTTGAATTGGTCAACGAAAAAGGAATCCGGATCGAATGCAAAGCTACTATTATGAAAAATGAAGTTTCAATAAATATTCCGAACGGCGAAAAGATAAAAACGGTTTTATATGCATGGAAACCTTACACAACAGCCAATCTGGTTAATGAAGCGAATTTGCCTTGTTCGACTTTTCAATTGGATTTAGATAGAGAAAGATGAAAGAAGCAAGATGTGAGAGGCAAGATTTGAGAGACAAGATTTGAGATGAAAGAAGCAAGAAATAAAATCTGTTTATCCCGATAGCTATCGGGAGCGTGATCTGCGAGCAAAAAAATAAAACACCAATTTCACGAATTAGCACGAATTAAAATCATGATAATCTTTTTATCCTAATAACTATCGGGAGTGACAAAAAAAAATGAAACACAGAGAAACATAGACTTCAATCTAAAAAAAGAGAATTAAAGAAAATACATTTTTTCACATAGACCTATGAGATTTATTTTGAGTGAAACGCCTTTCCAAGCTTTATAAACTATGTCTCTATGTGTTTAAAAATCATACACAACAAATAAAAAATCAACACTTAGAAAATATAAAACACTAAGTCTAAAAACATATATAAAATGAGTTATTCTAATACTGATCTAATACAACTAAAAGATTTTTATCAGCACCAATTATTACAGGATACGGTACCATTTTGGTTTCCACAATCTATCGACACCGTTCACGGCGGTTATTTGTTAATGCGCGGACAAGATGGCGATTTAATCGATGATGATAAATCGGTTTGGTTTCAGGGGCGAACTGCGTGGTTGTTATCGACGCTTTATAATACTGTCGAAACCAAACAAGAATGGCTGGATGGTGCCAAATCCGGAATTGATTTTATCAATCAGCATTGTTTTGATACAGATGGAAGAATGTTTTTTCACGTAACACGCGAAGGAAACCCGATTCGTAAACGTCGTTATTATTTTTCTGAAACCTTTGCCGTGATTGCGATGAGCGCTTACGCAAAAGCAAGCGGAGACGAAAAAATTGCAGAACAGGCACGTCATTTATTTGGAGAATGCATCAAATACTCGAGTACTCCGGGATTATTAGAACCCAAATACACAAGTGAACGTCCGTCGAAAGGAATAGGATCGCCAATGATTATGATCAATACGGCACAACAAATAAGAGAAACAATCGGAGATCCGCGTTGCGACGAATGGATCACCAAATGGATTGCCGAAATCGAAAATGATTTTGTAAAACACGACATCAAATGTGTGATGGAGCAAGTAGCTCCGGATGGTTCTATCATCGATCATATTGATGGCAGAACATTAAATCCGGGTCATGCCATTGAAGGCGCATGGTTTATTTTGCACGAAGCAAAACATCGAAATAATGATCCGCATTTAATCGAATTGGGCTGTAAAATGCTCGATTATATGTGGGAACGAGGTTGGGACAAAGAACATGGCGGAATTTTATATTTCTGTGATGTTTACGGCAAACCTGTTCAGGAATATTGGCAGGATATGAAATTTTGGTGGCCTCATAACGAAGTGATTATTGCCACATTATTAGCCTACACAATGACGGGCGATGAAAAATATGCAAAATGGCATAAAATGATTCATGATTATGCGTACAGTAAATTTCATGATAAAGAAAACGGAGAATGGTTTGGGTATTTGCACAGAGACGGAACTGTGGCTCAAACGGCTAAAGGAAATCTTTATAAAGGACCTTTTCATTTACCGCGACAGGAATGGTATTGCACACAAATATTAAACGAATATATTGAAAAAACAATCAAATATGAAAATCAAAGTTTGTAAATCAATCTGCAGTTAGGCACAACAGGTTGGTAGAAAACAAAAAATGGCCACAACAACCCCGTGCTGTAGGTACGCAACAAAACGTATTCTTGCGTACCTACGGCACGCTTTGGGATCTTTAATCTAATTTTTTCTACCAACCTGTTGTACCTAACGGCACAATAAATGACATAATGCTGTGAGAAAATCATAATCGATATTTTGATTTTTTCGAAACAATATATCAGTAGAAAAATATGATTGCATGAATGTGCCGTTAGGCACAACAGGTTGGTAAAAAACAAAAAATAGCCACAACAACCGCGTGCCGTAGGTACGCAAGAATACGTTTTGTTGCATACCTACGGCATGCTACCAACCTGTTGTACCTAACGGTACAATATTACATGTTATCACAAAAACCTGTTTTCCATCAAGTCGTTCGTTATTAAACCTTATGCTTATTAACCAATTTTAACCAAAATAAAAACTATGAAAAATTTATTACGCTTATTTTGTTCGTGTTTTATGTGTTTATACGGTAGTAATATCCAGGCACAAAGTGGTAAGGTTTTGAACCTCGATGGAATTTCAACTTTTATGACAGTCGCAGATCATCCTGATTTAGACTTCGGCGCAAGCCAAAACAAAACCATTACCTGTTGGATCAAAACAACGACTTCGACAGGAACACCCCGAATTTTTGCCAAGCGAAATGGCGCTACAGGAAACGGCTACGAATTCTGGACCGGAAACGGAACCAATGCCGGAAAATTTGCCATGAACATGAGCGGAACCGGAACACCCAACAATATTAGTACCGCAGGATATTCGGCCAACTCAATTGCTGACGGAACCTGGCATCATATTGCTTTGGTAATCGATGCGTCGAGCAATCGAACGATGTATGGTTATGTAGATGGCGTTTTGGCCAATACAGGAAAAACCTTTACCTCTGTTACTTCAGATTTTTCGAATGCTTTAAATTTTGTTATTGGAGCAACTTCTGATGCTGGAAATAGTTATAAATGGGCAGGTCAAGTTGATAATGTTCGGGTTTGGAATAAAGCTATGACGGCACTTGAATTACAGGCAGATATGACTGCTGTTGTCAATGCACCTACAACTAATCTTTTGGCAGCATGGAATTTTGAAAACATAAGCGGGACTTCTGTTCATGATGTTTCGGGCAATAACCATCCCGGAACTTTGGTGGGATCGCCAACAACATCAAATGCTTTCCCGATGATTTTATCTTTAGACGGTGTAAATGATTATATGTCGGTCTTGAATCATGCTGATTTTAATTTAGCAGCGGGTCAGAGTCTGACGATAACCTGTAAAATAAAAACGACTGATTTTGGCAAACGTATTCTTAGCAAACGTCCCGGAGGTGCAGGAATTGGCTATGAATTTATCAATAATACATCAGCAGGCGGCGGACAATTTGGTGTTAATTTAACCACAAGCGCTGGAGCTGCGGGACCTCCATACGGAACTTCGAATATTGCCAACAATATTTGGCATCATTTGGCTATGGTGGTTGATGTTGCGTCAACGAGTTGCAAAATTTATGTTGATGGTGTTTTACAGCAAACCAAAACGACAGCAAACATTGGCGGAACCAATACGGTTTCGAATACCGGAGATGTATTATTTGGAACACTCAGTAATTTTGCATCGTATATGAATGCACAATTAGATGATATTCGTTTTTGGAATAAAGCCATGACAGCTGCAGAAATCGTAACCGATAAAACGGCCATTGTAAGCGGACCGCAAACCAACTTAATTGCTGCCTGGGATTTCGAAAACGTAATTGGCACAACCGTTCCCGACATTTCAGGAAATAACCATCCGGGAACATTGAACAACGGAGCTATGGTAATCGCGCAAACCAACGAAATGCAGATCAACTCGGTTTCATTGGTGCAAACCGAATTACCAACCGGAGTTGGCGATACCAACCAAAGAATTATTGCCATAAAAGCTTCTGTGAGTGGTACTATAAATCCGCTTACGGTAAGTGCTTTAAAATTTACCATGACAGGAACGACGAATGTTTCTGATGTTACCAATATCAAAATTTACTCTAGCGGAAGTACTGCAATTTTCAATCCTGGAACGGCAACTTTATTTGGAAATGTTGCTCCGTCAAGCGGAAATCTTGTTGTAAACGGTTCAAAGTCATTAGTGAACGGAGACAATTATTTTTGGATTACTTATGATATTTCTGCTTCCGCCAATGAAGGAAATCTGTTAGATGCCACTTGCGAATCTATTGTTGCAAACGGAATCACTTACAATACAACATCCAATACGGTTACCGGAAATCGTGTTATTTTATTGGCCAATACTTTGCTTTTTACTCCAGGAGATGCGGGTTCTGCAAGCTATCGTATTCCGGCCATTATCACTGCTGCCGATGGATCGTTAGTAACCGTCACTGACAAAAGATGGAACGGTGCCGGAGATTTAGCCGCTAAAATAGATCCGGTTGTTAGCCGTAGTACAGATAACGGAAAAACATGGTCAGCTCCTTTAACCATTGCCAATTTTGGTGCTGCCACAGGAGCGGGCGATGCAGCTTTGGTTCTCGATAAAACTACAGGTGAATTATTGTGCATCGTTTCGGCTGAAAAAGGATTTTTTGCTTCTACAAATTCGGCTCCAGCCAAAGTTTTAGTCATTCATAGTACAGATAATGGTGTAACATGGGGAACTCCCGTAGATATTACAAGCCAAATTTATGGTCCAAATCCGGGTTGGAAAGGATTATTTGTAGCTTCAGGA
The DNA here is from genome assembly GCF_020905295.1 of Flavobacterium piscisymbiosum. NCBI lineage: Bacteria > Pseudomonadati > Bacteroidota > Flavobacteriia > Flavobacteriales > Flavobacteriaceae > Flavobacterium > Flavobacterium piscisymbiosum. The sequence continues at coordinate 6,181,728 of NZ_JAJJMM010000001.1, forward strand.
AGAGCGCATCAATTACGTGACGGAAAAATTGTAGCGGCAATTGCAGTACGAGAAAATGTTTCAGGAACAGAGCGTATTTGCAATTATATGATTACTAGTGCCGATCACGGAGTAACATGGACAACATCGACCGGAAGAGCAGAAATAGATGGTGATGAAGCCAAAGTTGTAGAATTAAATAACGGGAATATCATGATGAGTATTCGTAATCCGGGAACACGCCGTTTTAATGTTTCTACCAACAAAGGTGCAACCTGGGGAACAGCTTACAATCAGGCAAGTATTACAGACCCTAATTGCGATGGCGATTTTATTCGCTACACTTCTACACTTGATGGTTATGACAAAAACAGGTTATTGCATTCGATTCCGTTTTCAGGAAGCCGAAAAAATGTGAGTGTACAATTGAGTACGGATGAAGGAACAACCTGGGGAGCACCAAAAACGATTTTCGCAGGAGCTTCGGCATATTCGAGTTTAACCATATTGCCTGATGGAACGATCGGCATTTATTATGAAAACGGAGAAAGCTCGACCTACCAAATGTACTTTGTTCGTTTTAGTTTGAACTGGTTAACAAATGGTGCGGATACATTTGTGCCTGCTGATACTCCTTCGTTAAGCAAGAAAACACAGGAAAAAGCAGCAACCGATGAAGAAAAATTTAGTATTGATGTAAATCCTAATCCAATTGATGATATTTTTACTGTGAAAATTAATAATGCTAAAGGAAAAGTAAGTATTCAAATATTTGATTTATCCGGTAAAATAATCCGAACTGAAACTTTAAATACTAATGAAACACAAGCAACTTTTTCATTAGGAAATCAAACTCAGGGAATTTATCTTTTAAATATAAATGATACCAATTCTACTATTAGCAATAAAATAATTAAAAAATAAAAAAAAGAGCCATCGGCTCGACTTATATTGTAGGGCCGGATTTTAATCCGGTTTAAAAAATTAAAAATTAAAAAATGAAACATGCGATTATCAATACGACCGTGCACACTGGGGATGAAATCATTACCAACGGAGTCATTATTATCGAAAACGGAACTATTCTTTCCGTTCAAAAAGAAATTCCAAATGACATTGAAACGATTGATTTACAAGGAAAACATATTGCGGCCGGCTTTATCGATATTCAGATCAACGGCGGAGAAAAGCTTTATTTTAGCCAGACTCCTAACGAGGAAACGATTCAGGATATTTATGATGCAAGTTTAAAATACGGAACGACTCAGGTACTTCCGTGTTTAATTTCCTCTTCGCATGAAACTATTCTTCAGGGAATTGAAGCCGTTCGCAATTACATGCAAAAGCACGATAATGGCGTAATCGGGATGCATTTGGAAGGTCCGTTTCTGAATCCGTTAAAACGTGGCGCACATAGTATTGATCAGGTTCGCAAGCCTACGAATGCAGAGCTTGAAGAAATTATCAGACTGGGAAAAGGCGTGATCAAAGTCATCACGATTGCACCGGAATGTTTTACAGACGAACAACTGAATATGTTGCTCGAAAGTGACATTCAAATCTCGATTGGACATTCGACTGTTACGTATAAAGAAGCGCAGGTTTATTTTTCGAAAGGTATAAAACTTGTCACACATTTATTTAATGCCATGACGCAATTTGGACATCGTGAACCAGGCTTGGTTGGAGCTACTTTTGAAAATGAAAATGTATACGCTCCCGTAATTCTTGATGGTGCACATTGCGATTATGCTGCAGCAAAAGTGGCATACAAACTCAAACAGGACAAATTCTTTTTGATTAGTGACGCTACCTTTCTAGGCCGAAAAGTAGAAAACTTCAAATGGGATAATTTTGATGCGCATCTTGACAATGGTTTTTACAGAAACGATGACGGAAATTTGGCCGGAGCCACAATATCGATGCTCGAAGCGGTTCAAAATGCCTATAATCATTTGGATGTTTCAGCAGATGAAGCGATCAAAATGGCTACTTCGCGCGTTGCAAGTGCGATTGGTTTAGAAAATCAATTCGGAAAAATAAAAACGGGTTTTCCTGCCAGTTTTGTACAATTTAATGATGATTTATCTGAAATAGAAACGTTGAATTTTCTAAAACATCCATAACTATTTTCGTAAAATGATCAGAGAAAAAATGCTCCCGATTACCAATAAAATCAAAGAATTTAAAATCATTATTGCCGGAATATTGTTTGCCTTTTTGTGGGCATCTGCATCAACGGCAACCAAAATTGGATTGCATGCCGCGCAGCCTTTTGTGATTTCTATTTTCAGGTTTGTAATAGCCGGGAGCATTATGCTTATTCTTTCACATATTATAATGGCAAAACGATTTCCGCAAAAAAAGGAATGGGTTCAGATTAGTATTTATGGTTTGTTCAACATTACTTTTTATCTGGGATTGTATGTCATTGCCATGCAAAAAGTATCCGCCGGTTTGGGGAGTCTGGCTGTGGCCACTAATCCTGTTTTTATTGTTTTGATCTCAGCTGTTTGGTTATCGCATAAAATCAAATTCAAAAACATACTTAGTCTGATTCTTTGTTTTATTGGAGTATTTCTAGCGGCATATCCTTTATTACAAAACAGTTTTGCAACCCCCGGCGGTATACTTATTTTGGTCACCAGCATGATTGCTTATTCATTAGGAACGATTTATTATTCAAGACAAAACTGGAACGGATTGCACATTCTTACCATTAATGGGTGGCAAACCATTATTGGCGCAGTGTTTCTGCTTCCGGTTTTATTTTTAACGTATGAATCTGATCAGAATGTTTTCAACCACGATTTTTGGTTCTCAACTTCTTGGCTGGCGATAGCGGTTTCTATTGGTGCTGTTCAGTTTTGGTTGTATCTATTAAAAAACAATCCTATAAAAGCTTCGTACTGGCTTTTTTTGTGCCCGATATTCGGATTTTTGATTGCCTACTTTATGGTCGATGAGCCACTTACTTTGTATACTCTTTTTGGAGTTCTATTTGTCATCATCGGATTATACACTACTCTTTCTTCTGATAAAAAAATAAAAACATGAAGTGAGCATAAATTTTCTCTCGCAGATTTTGCAGATTAAGCAGATTTTTTTTTTAAAATCTATTTAATCCTTTAATCTGTGGTTTTGATTTAAAATATTAGGAGAAACTAAGCTTTACTCCTATAAATATGTGCATTAATGCAAGTGAAACGCCTTTGCAGGCAAAGAAAAGCTATGTCTCTATGTGTTAAAATAATATTGATTAACAAATAAAAATAACCAAATAAAATTAATAAAAATGGAAACTGATTTAGCAACCAAACCTGATATCAGCTATAAAAGTGCGGGAAAATTTGAAGAAACCAGATTTGAGAAAATCCATAATGAAATCTTCAAAAATTCAACAGAAGCTTCTATAATTGTAGCGCAGGAAATTGCGCAATTAATTAGATCTAAACAAGAAAAAGGAAAATCTTGTGTATTAGGTTTAGCAACAGGTTCTTCTCCTATAAAAGTTTACGAAGAGTTAGTGAGAATGCACAAAGAGGAAGGCCTGAGCTTTAGCAACGTGATTACTTTCAATCTGGATGAATATTATCCAATGACCAAAGAAAACAATCAGAGCTATCATTATTTCATGCATCAGCATCTTTTTAATCATATTGACATCAAACCAGAGAATGTTAATATTCCTGACGGAACGGTACATATTGATGAATTAAACCAATATTGTATTGATTATGAAATGAATATTAAAAACGCCGGAGGTCTTGATTTTCAATTATTAGGAATTGGGCGTACAGGTCACGTGGGTTTCAACGAGCCGGGATCGCACATCAATTCAGGAACCAGAATTATTACACTGGATCATATTACAAGAGTAGACGCCTCATCAGATTTTAATGGAATCGACAATGTTCCTAAAAGAGCGATTACCATGGGAGTTTCTACGATCATGAGATCGAAGAGAATCGTACTTATGGCTTGGGGACAAAACAAAGCCGATATCATCAAGAGAACTATTCAGGGGGATATATCTTCAGAAGTTCCTGCTACATTTTTACAAAATCATGCTAATGCGACTTTCGTATTAGACCAGTCTGCAGCATCTGAACTAACGCGTTTCAAAACGCCTTGGCTTGTTGGAGAATGCATTTGGACACAGGAATTAAAAAGCAAAGCGATTGTTTGGTTGTGCCAAAAAACAAAACAATCGATATTAAAATTAACAGACAGAGATTACAACAACAACGGAATGTCTGATCTATTGGCGCAGGAAGGTTCTGCGTATGATTTGAACATCAATATGTTCAACGTATTGCAGCATACCATCACAGGATGGCCGGGTGGAAAACCCAATACCGATGATTCGCATCGTCCGGAAAGAGCCAATCCAGCAAAAAAACGAGTGATTCTTTTTAGTCCACATCCGGATGATGATGTGATTTCTATGGGAGGAACTTTTTCAAAATTGATAAAACAAGGTCACGATGTACATGTAGTATATCAGACCTCCGGAAATATAGCGGTTACAGATGACGAAGCATTAAAATTTGCTGAGGTTGCCAAAGATTTTATTGGCGAAGCCGGTAGCGGAATCAACTTCACATCGGTAATTGAATTCTTAAACAACAAGTCAGAAAACGAGATCGATTCTCTTGAAGTTCGAAAATTAAAAGGATTAATAAGAAGAAGAGAATCTTATGCGGCCACAAGATATATTGGTTTAAAAGATGAGAATACGCACTTTTTAGATCTTCCGTTTTACGAAACAGGACAGGTAAAAAAGAATCCGTTAGGAGCTGAAGATATTGCCATTGTAAAAGATATTATCGCCAAGATAAAACCGCATCAGGTATTTGCAGCCGGAGATTTGGCAGATCCGCACGGAACGCACGAAGTTTGTCTGAATGCGATTTTTGCCGCCATGAAACAATTAAAACCAGAAAAATACATGGATGATTGCTGGTTATGGCTTTATAGAGGAGCCTGGCACGAATGGGACATTCATGAAATTGATATGGCTGTTCCGCTTTCTCCATCAGAAGTATTATTAAAACGTCATGCGATTTTATACCACCAATCTCAAAAAGACAGGGTTATGTTTCAGGGAAATGACTCTAGAGAATTCTGGGTGAGAGCCGAAGACCGTAACAAAAACACTGCGATCTTATACGATGATTTAGGATTAGCAGAATACGAAGCAATCGAAGCTTTTAAACGTTTTGATTATTAAAGTCAATTAAGATATTTAAAAAACTCGTTGAGTGTAATTATTAAATCTATAGTCCCAAAGTTTCAGGACTATAGATTTAATTGCCATAAAAATCAAAATCAAAACATTTTTGATCAGATTTAAAAGTTGGTTTTTCAGTTACAACTTATCTTTCGCCCTGATAAAACCTTAAAAAACAAAAGAATAAGAAAATCTAAAAAAACCTACTTTTATAACAAATTAAAACAGCAATTTTCTGTCAATATTCTTGTTTTTAACAATCATATTGATAGTTTTGCGTTGTATAAATAAACCCCAAATTTAACCTACAAACCTTATGAGAAAAACCATTTCTTATTTTTTGCCCTTTGCTATTTTCGCGAGCGTACTTATTGGCTGCAGCGATGATGACTCGAAAGGAGACGATTACAAAGCCAATTATTTGCCCAGCATTGATGCTAGTAATTTACCAAAGGAAAACCGACCTATGACCATGTTCGAGGACGATGAAAACTCGTCGAAAATGTATGACAACAAGGACCGTTTTTTCCGCGTTAACCAACCCATGCAGATCCTCCAGAAAGGAAAAGATTCTGTTCAGGTTTCTCTTTATTCCCCAGTTGGACTGAGCGATGTAAAAGTTTATGCCAAAATAGCCAACTACGACAAGCGCTTTTTGATTTACCAGTTTTCTAAAGTTCCTGCTTTTCACCGTTCTTTTCACCAACTTCCTTTGGTCGAAGGAAAACACGATTATCAGTTAGAAAACGGAAAAACAGTTACGATTGATAAAATTGGCGGATTTTCTTCCGGAGCGATCGAATTTTCGGTAGAATCATCAGATCCTTTATTTGCCAAATTCAAGAAAATAAAATCAAATCGACTAGTACAATTCAGCACGCAGTACCACCTTAATAATCCTGCTGATGATCCTAATAAATATTTACCGATGAATCCTGTTTTGGCTAAAGAAGCGATCACCATGATCATCAATTTCTCGTATGCAATCAGTCATCCTTTGTATTATGATACATTCATGAATTTTGACCGATACAAAAAAGAACAGGCTGCAACAGCCGGAACAGAAATAAATGGAGCCTTAAACTGGCACGGAAATGCTGATGATGTCGATGGCGTTTATGATTATCTGACAAAAGCTCAAATCGAACAAGCGTATAATACTTATATTGATAGCCGTACACTGAATATGGCCATGGTAGGCGGAGGTTCTGCCTGGGGCGGAGGCGCTTTGGCATCGCAATGGGAATCGGGTTATGTTACCGGACACTGGAAAGGAGAAATGTCAGTTTGGTCACACGAATATTCGCACCATTCAGGTTATAGCCATAGTAGTAATTTGGCGAATAGCGGCCAGGGCGGTGGTCAACAGGAAATGTTAACAGAGTTTTATAAATATCTGATTCATTTAAATGATCTTCCTTTTACTGATCCGGATGTATTAAAAGGATACACAAAGACTACTTATTTAACAGGTAGTTACAAAAAACCTGTATTTACTATTAATCCTAAAAATACATTTTTAGTAAAATATAAAGGAGAAGGAAAATGGAACTAACCTACAAAACTATCATGAACAAAATACCGTTTTTACTACTATTACTTTGCTTTTTTACCAATTGCAGCAAAGATTCTAATGGCGATGACCCAACTACTTACAACTACTTCTATCCTACTGACGAAGCTTCGATAACGGCGGCTCAAATTGGGGACGGAACGGGAACTTTAGATCCTAAGGGAATCGCGATTGCTAACGAAAAATTATATGTCGCTAATGGCAATGTACTTGAGGTTTTTAACGCGGTAACTTTGGCACATATCAAAACCATTACCGAATATAAAAAAGGAACTACCACTACTCCGTTAACGGAAATTACTTCTGTTGCTGTTGATAAAGGCCGAATTTATATTGGAAGCCGTGAGTCCAGACTTTTTGTAATTGACGAAAATACAAATGCCGGAATCAGCATTGTTGGAAACGGTCAATGGTGGCAGACTTTTGTACACGTTTTTGGTGTTGTGGTAAAAGACGGATTGGTTTTCGTAAAAGAAAAAGAAACCTCGATTAAAGTTTTTGAAACTTCTCAAATTACAGAAACCAGCGATTGGAATTTAAAACCTATCGCAAAACTGAATACTTTAAATGGTTTTGACCAAGTGTATTCACTTGATGTTGAAGGCGGAAATTTAGTCGTTGCGGGAAGAGATGCAAAAAGCTATTTGTATTACAACATTGCGGGCATCAGAGCCAATGCAGCAAGCTCACTTACTGAACCTATAAAACCGGTAACGTCGACTATTGTAACTAAACCAATTGCCGTAAGTTTTACCAATGATTGGGCTGTTACGTCTGAAAATAACGGAAGCACTAATTATTTACGTCTTTATCCTAAAGCAGATTTTATGGCTCGTAACTATACAGCAAGCATAAATGCTACTGATGTTTTAGGACAAAATCCTTTTGGAAGCATTGTAGGTGTTGCACAACTTAACGATCGTATCTTTTTATCGGATAACACGAATAAAAAGATTAGAGTTATTAAACTTAATAAATCTGTGATTGAGGAACAAAATTAGAAAATTCCAATTTTTGAAATCTCAAATTCCAAAAAAAACAGAAGTTTTTACAATAAAAAATCTCAAGTTCCTTCATTGGAATTTGGGATTTTTTTTATGGGAATTTGAAATTCTTTTATTCGTGAAATTCTTTGTCTATTGAACGCAGATGATACGGATTCGCTAAAGCGAAAACGCGGATTTAAAACGGATTTTTTATCTTTTTGAATTTATTTTTTGTAACTATTGTCACCCTGAGCGAAGTCGAAGGGCGCTCCAATTGGAACGTGGGCTTCTCCCGAAGTCTCGGGACGCTCAGCCTGACAATGCGGATAAATATTAAACTTTAAACAAAAAGCACTTCAACCAACTTTGTCAAAGTTCAAAACTTTGACAAAGTTTCACGCAAAGTTTGTTTTTGAGAGTTTGCTCACAAAGTTTATCATTTCACAAGATTGCAAGTTTTCACTAAAAAAAACCACTCTAAAACCCCTCCAATTCATTTTTAAATTTCTAATTTTAGGGAGTATATTTCCAATACATCTTAGAAACTTTATGCTAAAAAAATACAGCTCGTTGATTATTTTTATTGCAATCGAAATTGGTATTGCATTGGTGAGTTTAAATAATCATTTTCAGAACAATTCGTCTTTATTATCTGTTTTTACGGCTCTTTTTTTGGTGGTAACACCGGCATTGTATTATATCTTAAATAAGAAACAAACTGAATTTACGTTTTGGTTTGTTTTTTATTCTGTTTTCAAGATTACTCCTTATGTATTCGAAATGGAAAACAACTTTTTTCAAGTCATTTTTCAATTCAAAATCTATTTCAACATTGCATTTCTGATGTTTTTACTTTGGAAAGCTTTTCAATTTATGAGAAACTTTAGAAAGGCGGTAAAACAAAAAGATATTGTTGAACAAGATGAATATGCTATTATTTCTGATTCTTTAAAAAAATCAATACCGTTTAAAAAACTGGAAAAAATGATTGCTTTTGAAGTGTGTTCCTTTTATTATTGTTTTATAAAATGGACAAGGAATACCAATAATCAAAGTGGTTTTTCGGGCTATCGCGAAAGCGGCGTTAGTGCGATTTATATAGGTTTAATGATGGCTTCGGTTTTTGAAGCCATTGCGTTGCATGCGTATCTCATTTCGCGCAATAAAACGATCGCCATTGTTATCCTGATTCTTCATATTTATTTACTGATTAATCTGATCGGGCATTTGAAAGCAATTTATTTTAGAACTCATCTTATTTTATCTCAAAAAATTGTCATTCGTTATGGGCTTTTTGACCCTTTAGAAATTCCTTTTGATTCTATTAATTCTATTCAAAAATTCGAAGGAGATTATGATAAAAGCAATGAACTTGTAAAATTTGCTTTATTGGGTAAATTAGAACCTCATAATCTTTCAATTGAATTAAAAGAAAATATCAATGTTAATTTACCTTTTGGAATCACCAAAGAACCCAAAAGAATATTGCTTTACGTAGATCATGTAACTGATTTTCTTAAAACCGTTACTGGTAAAATAGAAGAATCGCAAAACTTTAATTCTGTACCCTTGCAGCCAGATGGTGCCACTCCTATTTTTGTTGTTTAAGAATGAAACGGAAAGGTGTAAAACCTGAAACGCAGAGCTGTCACCCTGAGCGAAGTCGAAGGGCGCTCCAATTGGAACGTGGGCTTCGACTTCGCTCAGCCTGACAATGCTGATAAACCTTAAACTTTAAACAAAAAGCATCTCAACCAACTTTGTCAAAGTTTTGAACTTTGACAAAGTTTCACGCAAAGTAAACCCGACAGGTTTTTAAAACCTGTCGGGTTTGTTTTTAAGATACACACAAAGTCACCCCAATATTGTCACCCTGAGCGTCCCGAGACTTCGGGAGAAGGACACGTAAGAAGCACTACAAAGATTGTCGATTTTCTTTGGATAATTTCTAGTGTGATTTCTCCTCCGAAATGACAAGATTGCGAAAAAATTCCGCGTAAATCCCTTTAATCCGTACAATCCGCGGGCAATTAAAAAACAAATTAACCACAAAAAAAGCTTGTCTTCAACAGACAAGCTTTCTTATTTTCAAACGAACGATTCGTTTATATGTTTACTTCTTTTGCATCATCTTTCGATTTCACTAACTGATTCACTCTCCAAATAAAGAATATCGAACAAAGTGTAATAATTGCAATTACGTATCCTAAAATATCATAATTTTCAAGCGGAGCAGTTTTAGTTTTCTGATGTACAATGTATCCCGCACAAACCGCTGCGATTCCACCTGCAATTTGTTGTAAGGAAGATGATATCGACATATAAGCGCCACGATCTTCTAATCCTGGAATAGCTGTGTTTAGCGTTGTGGCAGGAATCATTCGGCTCATAATTCCCATAAACAAAATCATATTGATCACTACGATTTCCCATAGCGGAATAGGATTCAGGTTGGTATAAATTAAAATCATAATGATCGAAAGTATAGAACCTGCTGCAAACAATTTGAACTTGCTTATTTTATCACTTAACTTCCCGACCAAAGGCATGATAAAAAGAACTGAAAGTCCGGTAAAGAAAAATACCATTGGTAATTCTAATTGGCTAATTTTTATATTGTTGACCAAAAAAGCACTTCCGAAAGGCTGTAACATAAATCCTCCAACCGAAAGAAAGGCAATAGAAGCAAATCCTATCTGATATTGTTTGTTGCTTAGGGTATGCCAAAGATGCAAAAACGGACTCTTATCTGATTGTACTTCAAGGTGTTTGACAATGGGCTGCATTTGAGTAATAATCGCAATCAGAATCAGCACTCCTAAAACGGCGATCATGATAAATGCCGAATGCCATCCCCAGTTGTTGGCAAAATACAATCCAACCGGAATTCCAAGAATCTGACTGGTGGCAAAAGCCATTTGTATAAAGCCCATCACGCGGCCTCTTTGGTGAATGACGAATAAATCGGTTACGATGGCTAAAGATACTGAGCCAATTACACCACCAAAAAGTCCGGTTACGATTCGTGCCATAAGCAACATCATATAACTTGTTGAAAGTGCGCAGAAAACGGTACCAATAATGAATCCTGTATAAAAGAAAATCAGTAATTTTTTTCGGTCGAATTTGTCTGCAAAACCTGCTGCTAATAATCCGGATATTCCGGCACTAAACGCATAAGCCGAAACGGCAAAACCAAAGTTTGCAGTGGTCATGTCGAGTGTTTTCATTAAGATGTCTCCCAGCGGAGAAATGACCATAAAATCAAGAATTACAGTAAACTGCAAAAGTGCCAGAATGGCGATAATGATTTTTTGGTTAAAAGTAAAAGTGGGGCTTTCCCCTGATGTTTTTTCCATATAAAGTGGTTATTTTTTATTAATTTAATTCCTGGCATTCATGACCAAATTCGTTGATCATACCAATGATTGTTTCGGGTTTTAGTACCGAAGAAACAACGCGGAGTACGCAATCGACATCTTCGTGATCGATACTCCATTGCTGTATATCCTGATGGTCGTCGAGCGTTTTACGCAGCGGGCAAGCGGGATCTACAGTGGCAATATTCGTTTTAAAAATGTGTATGGTATTTAAATCTGTATCCATAATTTTTCATGGTTTTAGAGCTTTTATGGTTCGGCTAAAAGCTTCTTTCATAATTTCACTGGTAAGCTTAAATGGCTTCCCTCCCATACTCTTACCCTCAGTATGCAAGTTCAACAGCGTGTATAATGGTCCGTAGGCGACAGACCAAAAGGCTTCAAATGTCATAGGGACCAGTTCTTTGTTACGTAGTCCGTTATCTATAAACTCTTTCATAATCATTCTAAAATCTGCAAACTCCTGAATAGAATCCAGAATAATTTCTGAGTGAGGCGAATGTTTGACGATTTCAAAAAAAGCAACTTCCTTGGGGTATTTCATGGTAAACGCCGCACGGTTTTCCCATTGCTTCCATAATCCTTCTTCAAACGACACTTGAGGTGAAAAGTTTTTTACCGTGCTGGTAAAAAACTTAAGTGCAGTAATGGCACCTATTTTTTGTATTAAGTCATCTTTGTCTTTATAATAAATATATAAGGTTCCAACAGAAATCGAGCAGGCTTTTGCCAGTTTGTTCATGCTGAAACCCTGAAATCCGTCTTGTACGATTTGATCTATGGCAGTCGAAATTACCAGTTTTTCTTTATCAACATCACGTATTCTCATGGTATTTTTTTGGCAAAGATAAAACAATAAATGAATGAACATTCTTTTATTAATTATTTTTTTGAAATTATTTTAATGAAGAAAAATAACAGGTTTTCAAATTCAGATCTAAATAGTCTTGATATGGAAAAAACATAGCCAACGGTTTCAACCGTTGGGACACAATATATGTATCGTGTTTCATTATTTCGATACGTTATTTTTATACGTTGTTTCGATGCGTTATTTTGATGCGTTATTTTGATGCGTTATTTTGATGCGTTATTTTTGATGCGTTATTTTTGATGCGTTATTTTTGATGCGTTATTTTTGATGCGTTATTTTTGATGCGTTATTTTGATGCGTTATTTCGATACGTTATTTCGATACGTTATTTCGATACGTTATTTCGATACGTTATTTCGATACGTTATTTCGATACGTTATTTCGATACGTTATTTCGATACGTTATTTCGATACGTTATTTCGATACGTTATTTCGATACGTTATTTCGATACGTTATTTCGATACGTTATTTCGATACGTTATTTCGATACGTTATTTCGATACGTTTCCCGTGGTTGAAACCACGGGCTATGTTTGAAATACGATAAGTTAAGATTTCAACAAAATATATCGCGAAAGTTTGTCATTTCTCCTTTCGGTCGAAATGCCAAAAATGTGCAGATCGGCTTTGAAAATATGTGATTTTCTTTTGTGAAATGACAAACCAGACCAAAATATTCTTATGAAAGTGAGTGCCCTAGCCCCGATAGTCCCGAAGCTTCGGGAGAAAATCCTTTTGTGCCGGTCCCGATAGCTATCGGGAGGCACAAAAGATTGGAACGGATTGCTTCGCCAGTTCGCTCTTTCAGGCTCGGGTGCGGGATTAGCTCCTGAAAAAAATATAAATTAAATGTGTTTTTCAAGACATAGAACTTTGACCAAATTAGAACCACACGTAATTTAAAATCACCTATTTGTAAAAAATCCTTTTTAATCCTTTAATCAGTGGCTATAAAAAAACACATCACTTTATTCCATAAAAAAACTCCTGCTCAGATGAACAGGAGTTTCAAAAACAAATCTAATTTCAATTTCTAATCTAATTCTAAGTATTTAATTTATGCTAAACCACGTGTTAACCAACCTCTTTTATTGGCTGTAACGATGGCATATGGTGTAATCCAGAATAGGCTAAAGGTGTAAAAAACACTGTATGAATAGGCCCAAAGTGAATCTGAAAAATTATATCTTTTTGCGTAAAACAAAACCGGAAAGCTTGATACGATTAAGATTCCTAAAAGTGTTGAACTTAAAAACAATAGTGGGTGAATGGCGATAAAAAAGAACATAAAAAGCATGAACGGATACGCCATAGCGATTCTTAATGCCTGGTTCAGCCATAAAAGTCTTGAACCAAATTTAGATCCTTCTCTAAAATCTGTGAAAACGTATTTTGCCATTGCGATGTTTTCACGTACGTTACTTCTGCTCCATCTAATAAACATTTTGTACAATCCGGTGTATTCTTCAGGAACGTTTGTCAATACATACGCATTTCTTTGAAACAATACGTGCTGACCTTGTTTTAGGATCATATTGGTCATGGCGCGATCTTCACCAATGTCTGATGGCTGTCCCATAAAAGTTTGGTTGATCCATTCGTCAAGACAAGCGAAAACGGCTGTTTTTCTGTAAGCTGCCGCTGCTCCCGGAGTACAAAGAACCGAACCTAATTTGCTTTCGGCAGAACGCATGAATTCAAAACTCATTACGAAACTTACATTCAGCATTTTTGGTAAAATTGCTTTTTTGCTGTTTAGAACATGAACGTTTCCTGCAACTGCTCCACATTTTTCGTCTACCACAAACGGGCTAACTAAATTACGTAGCGTATCTTTTTTTACGATTGAATCACTGTCTACCGTTACAAAAATTTCTCCGGTTCCTAATTCAAATCCGCGGTATAGGGCGTGACGTTTTCCTGCGTTTGCCGGTTGTTGAAAAATCGTTAAACGATCTCCCAATTTTATTTTGGCCTGTTGCATCCAGTACCAGGTATCATCTTTACTTCCGTCATCAACGGCTAATATTTCTAGTTTATGTGCAGGGAAATCACTTTCGGCCAAACTCAATAAAGTATCCCAAACTAGTTTTCCTTCGTTATACGCAGGAACGATTACGGTAACAGTTGGCAACATTTCATCCGAAACGGATTCGATTGGCTTGTATTTAAAAAACAGGTATAAGTTGTAAAGGAAAACTCCTGTCTGAAAGAAAAATAACAATCCCGCAACAATCAGGAATGGTAATCCCCAGGAAGAGTTTAATCGCTCAATTTGAAACTGATCGAAGTCGTCCTGCAAATGGTATACAGAATAGGCTCCCACAAACATTAAGATAAAAGTACTTACCAGCACAAATAACCCAAACTTACTTTTGGTGCGCTCGCTTACTTTTTTTGTTGCTGCATGATCATTACTGATACGAAAAATGGAACTGTTTAAGGCTTGTTCGTTGTTAAGGTCTGATTTCGAAGTATAAAATTGTTCTGATGTTAAGGTTTCACTTTTCATATGACACTACTTTTGATTTGCTTTGTATGGCTTTTATTTTTTTGCTTTCCTCCCGATTCGTTATTTTCATTTATCGACAGAAATCTACATTATCCCATTTTGCAAGCCTTGTGCCATTATTAGTTTTTACTGGTTTTGAGTTGTTTAGCGGTTTTGGCAATTTAGAGAGTGTGTAATTATTATACGGTTTTAGGATACAGTATACAGTTTTTGTTGGGGTTTGGGAGTTTTTTGAGTTGAGGTTTTGTTGTGCCCGATAGGGCTTGAAGTTTCATTATAACGCTTTCTGAGATTTATTATTGTTACGCTGAGAGAAGTTGAAGGATTTTTGGGATTTGGAATTTAAAATTTTGGAATTTAATTTTTAGGAGCTATTTCCAGCCATCCACTATATCTTTTCCTTGCTAAAGGAGCAAGAAAAAGGATGCCGCTTCTGTCTGGGCTAGGGGTTTTGGGGGTTATTTAGAAGATACATTTCAAAAAAGCACAAATAACCACAAGAGAAAACCAACAGAAAGAAGAACTGACTGAAAAACCAGTTATTCGGAAATCCCGAACAACTACTAAGCCATCATTCCGTTTACAAAAACCTCTACGAACTCCTTCATTCTTGCAATAATTCGATCGCCAATAACCCTTGCCTGAAGAATACTTGGTCTATTGTCTAAACATTGAAAAACTTCGTCTTTTATTGGTTCTCTACCGCTATAAATATAAGCATCAATCAGTGCTTTGAATTGGGCTTTGTCCAGATGTTCTTCTTCACACAATTTTCCTAATGCTAATACTTTTTGATCTTGCCAGAATTTTTCAAACTCATCTTCGATCGAATCGCCATCTTTAATGTGGGGCATATTCTCATCGATGAATTTTTGGATCAATTCTCTTTTACTTCTCAATTGAATATCACCGCCCAATAAATCAATAATAACTTTTCTTTGAGCAGCCGCTGTAGTAGGAGTTTTAGCTCCTTTTAATTGTGCTAATAATTTCAAAATATAAGCCACATTTATTTGATCTCTATGGATTAATTCTAATTCAAAATCAATATCTTCAAGTATAGAGGATTTTTGTTTTTGATTGTCTTGTTTTACTTTTTCGTACAAGTCTAGATATTTGCTTTTGTAGTCTTCAAATTCCTGCTCATCAATTGGTAAATCATCCCAGTTAAAATCAGTGTAGGATTGTAATACATTCATCGCTCGCATTAATTTTCTGAAAGCTTGCACAAATTTCGCCTCGTCTTCTTCGCTTTCTAGATCATCTACACTTTGATAGGTTGGTGTTATTTCTCTTAAAAGTTTTAATGCTTCATCAAACTTTGCCGCTATCTTTTCGTAATCGGGCATTGTAACAACTTCTATCGCCTCTTTATTCGAAAACAAAGTAATTGCATCATCAGTTGCTTTTTTAAGGTTTCTGAAGGCTAAAATATTTCCTTGAGACTTCTGTTCTCCTAAAATTCTATTTGTCCTTGAATAAGCTTGTATTAATCCGTGTTGTTTCAGGTTTTTATCTACATAAAGTGTATTTACTTTTTTAGCATCAAAACCAGTCAACATCATATTTACAACAATGACAATATCCAAACGATCAGCTTCGTTATTGAAATTTTCCTTTTCACGATTTTTTAATCGTTTACTAATGTTTTGGAAATATTTTTCGAATGATGAACTATCTTTATTTGTAAAACTGGTACCATACATTGCATTATAATGTCCAATGTATTTTTCAAGTTTATCTCTGGTATGCCTGGATTCATAAAGAGTTCTTGGTTCTGCCAAAACATCAAAATCTACTTCATCAGAAGGAAGAAAATCTTGTGCCTCGTCTGAATCTTCATTTGTACCATAAGTAAAAATAGTCGCAATACGCAAATCGTGTTCTCCGGCTTCTTTCTTTTGCTGAAAAAGATCATAATACTGAATAACATTATCAATACTACTTACTGCAAGCAAAGCAGAATAATCTTTATTAAATGTTTTTTGATTGTGATAGGCAATAATATAGTCAACAATTTTGTTGATTCTCTTTTTAGAATTTAATACTTCTTGTTTATCAATATCTTCTACCTCAATATCAATAAAAGTATTGCTCTTGTTTTTGTATTTCCCCACATATTCAATTCCAAAACGCAACACGTTTTGATCGCGAATAGCATCTGTAATTACATATTTATGCAAACAGTTTCCAAACAAATCTTTGGTGGTTCGTTTTCCTAAATCATTTTTAGAAGCGTTTTCTGCAAATATAGGCGTTCCTGTAAAACCTATTAATTGGCTT
Source organism: Flavobacterium piscisymbiosum (assembly GCF_020905295.1). Taxonomy (NCBI): domain Bacteria; kingdom Pseudomonadati; phylum Bacteroidota; class Flavobacteriia; order Flavobacteriales; family Flavobacteriaceae; genus Flavobacterium; species Flavobacterium piscisymbiosum. Next base: position 6,198,551 of record NZ_JAJJMM010000001.1, read on the forward strand.
TTCTCAAAGAATTTTGTAATGCGTTCATGCGTTTCTCCAAACTGAGAACGATGGCATTCATCAAAAATAAAAACGTTTTTTTTATGTCGCAAAGGCTCAATATTTCCTTTAAAACGTTCTGAAACTGCATTATTTAATTTCTGAATAGTTGTTAAAACCAACTTAGTATTATCTGTTAATTGTCTGATTAGGGATTGCGTATTATCGGTAACATCAACACTATCTTTTTTGAAAGCGTTGAATTCGTTCATAGTTTGATAATCCAAATCTTTTCTGTCGACTACAAAAACTACTTTGTACACCTCAGGCAATTCCATCAATATTTGACTCGCTTTAAACGAAGTCAGGGTTTTACCTGAACCTGTAGTGTGCCAGATGTAAGCGTTATTATTGGAGTTTTTAACCTGATGAATAATCGCTTCTGTTGCAAAATATTGATAAGGTCGCAATATCATCATTACCTTATGTGTCTCATTTATTACAATATAATGCGAGATCATTTTACCCAAGTGATTTGGGTTCAGAAAAGCATCTGCAAAATCAGGTAACTCTTTAATATTTTTATTATTAGCATCTGCCCAAAAGAAGGTTTGCTTAACCGACTGCAATTTGTTGTTGGCTAAATATTTGGTATTAACACCGTTGCTTATTACAAATAATTGTACATATTGAAACAAACCATGATTGCTCCAAAAAGAATGCATTTGGTAGCGATTGATTTGGTTAAACGCTTCTTTGATTTCGATACCAGAACGTTTGAGTTCTATTTGTACTAAAGGCAAACCGTTTACCAAAAGCGTTACATCAAAACGATTCTTGTAACTTCCTTCAAGACTTATTTGATTGGTTACCTGAAATAAATTTTGACTATTATCTTCGGTATTAAAAAAACGAACATAAAACGAAGTGCCATCTTCTTTGGTTAAATTATAATAATCTCTTAGTGTTTTGGCTTTCTCAAAAACATTACCTTTTGCTAAATGATTCAAAATAGCATCAAACTCTTTTAGAGTAAAAGTAGTTTGGTTAAAAACTTCAAGTTGATTTTTTAGGTTGGAAACCAAAGCATCTCCATCCTGTATTTTAATGGGCGTATAATCCAAGCCAACCAATTGCTTGATTAAGTTGTTTTCTAATACAGCTTCAGATTGATGTCCCATTTTTTATTTATAAAATTTATCTTCTTCCCATTTGGAAGGATTATTCTCTATATAATTTTGAATATTTTCAAACGATGTAGAATCTTTGATAATATGATCATGAAATCTGGAATGCCAACTAAAATCAGCATGTATTTTACGCATTTCAAAACTACATCTTCCTTTGTACCATCGAATAATACGCGATATATTTTCACTGAGCATTGGGTTTTTATCGCCTGTCACTCCTCCCTTTTTCTCTTCGTTGTTTGGAGACGCGATGAATCGCGTCTCTACCGTTGCGGATTTATTTATGATTAATATCCCATGTACATGATTGGGCATAATCACAAAATTACCCAATTCGACATACGAAAATTGATTTGTAATCTCTTTCCATAATTCCTGAGCTAATTTCCCCAATTCATTTAATTGCATTTCGCATTCAAAAATCTCCCCAAAATAATGCTGCATTTTATCTGTGCATATTGTGATAAAATAAGCACCATTTGCACCATAATCCCAATTTTGCAATCGTGCAGATGGAATGCGATATTTATTTTGAAATTTTATCATTTTTCATTTTCATTTTTCAGTACAAACACGATTTATCGTGTCTCACGCACTGTGAATCAATCCAATTTGGAAATTCCAATATTTGAAATCCGTTGTGTTAGACGCGATAAATCGCATCTCTACGTGCGTCACGCGTATCGATTCCAATTATCCGTACAGACGCGATTTATCGCGTCTCAACACAATCCATATCATTCTATGGTTTAGACGCGATAAATCGCGTCTCTACACAAACATTTGCTGCAACAACCCTTTTTTGAACGTTTGTGTTTGGGTAATTTGTTTATTGGTGCTTTCTATTTTATCATCGATACTTGATAAAAAATTGGCTATTTTTTGTTGTTCTTCAAAAGATGGAAGTGGCAATTTAATTTCTGAAAAATATTTAAAACTAATCATTTTCCCATCTCTAATCCCTTCTAGATTTTTCTGCAATTCTTTTATATAAGAACTTGTTTTAAAATAAGTTTTGTAAAAAGACTTATTTACTTTCTCAGAAGTTGGTCTTAATATAATATAAGCAGGACTACATATTCCTTTATAATTTGAATATTCTATTCCTCCTTGAAAAGATCTTAAACTTATTACAAAATCTCCAATTTCAACCACTTTATAACTATCAATACTTTTATCAGTTACAGAAACTTTATATTCAATTAAATCTCTAGGAACTGCTCCTTGATCTTGAGTAATAGCAAGTATTGGTAAATCTGAATTATGATTTTTATTAGAAATACTTTCGAAAAGAACATTTCCATTTACTTTCTCCCAATCTGGATAATCCTCCCCATTCTCATCTTTAAACCGTAATTTACCAGAAAACAATTGTTGCATTACGCCTTTTTTGTATTGTTCTAATAATTCCTTTTTGCGAGAAAGTTGTTGTATTTTTTCATCGACAGCATTTAAAAAAGAAGCTATTTTTTGTTGTTCTGGGAGAGTTGGAAGTGTAATTTCTAATGTTTTTAGATCTGAATTATAAACATTGCTTATACTTGAACCTTTAGCTAGCTTGGATATTTTCTTTCTTAATTTTTCATTAATATAATACGAAACATAAACTTGTGAGTAAACATTTTCATTAACAGGTCTTAAAACGTTTATCGTTCTACCAATTGCTACATTTGCAACAGTTAATGCAGAAGCTGAGCCAATATCTAATGGGTCTTCACCTGCGGATGGAAGTAATATTTCATCTCCCTTACTAAAAAGCAATTCTGATCTATGCAAATTAGTTTTATTGATGATTTTATAAATTACTTCATTGTACATATGATATAATTCACCATATCTAACACAAGGAATTTCAAATTCAGGCGAAGCTTCACTTTGCTTAATATTTTTACCTGTTGAAAAAAGAAAAATATCTTTGAAAAAATGTTTTATATATATTTTGCCATTTCTAGCAAACCCCTGAAATCGTAATTTCGGTACCAAAGTTTTTTTCTTTTCACTCTGTAAAGTTGCTGTACTCATTAGAATGGTCTTTCAATTCCTAATTCAGCACAAAAGTCAGCAATTGTTTCATCTGTTGTCTTTTCAAGTATTGCTAATTCTCGCAATTCAGTTGTTATTGCTTTTAGATCTATTGTATCTTCTTCTTCAAAAGTATTTACATAACGAGGAATGTTTAAATTGTAATCTTGAGACGCAATAAATTGCGTCTTTACGAGATGGCTGTATTTTTCTTCTGTGATGCGGTTTTTATAGGTATTTATAATTTTGTCAATATCCTGATTACGCAATACGCTTTGGGTTTTTATTTTTTCGTAATGTTGGCTGGCATCTATAAATAAAATATTTCCTGCATCAGTTCTTTTTTTCTTTAAAACCAAAATACATGTTGGTATACTGGTTCCGTAAAAGATATTGGCAGGTAAACCAATTACAGCGTCTAAGTAATTTTTCTCTTTTATTAAATACTCACGTATGTGTCCTTCGGCACCGCCACGAAACAAAACACCGTGTGGTAAAACAACCGCCATCGTTCCGTTATCATCCAGCTGGTGAACCATATGTTGTACAAAAGCAAAATCGGCTTTGCTGCTCGGGGCTAGTTTTCCGTAAGCAGAGAAACGTTCGTCATTCATAAATAAAGGACTCGCGCTCCAATTGGCAGAAAAAGGAGGATTAGCAACAATAGCTTCAAAACGCATATCGTAATGTTGCGGGCGTTCTAAAGTATCTTCATTTTTAATATCAAAACGTTTGTAATGCACATCGTGCATAATCATGTTCATACGACATAAGTTGTACGTCGTAGGATTCATTTCTTGTCCGTAAAAAGCATTTACAGTTTTTACTTCTTTGGCAACACGTAATAATAACGAACCAGAACCACAAGTTGGGTCATAAACACTTTTAAGTTTGTCTTTGCCAACTGTTACCAATTGTGCCAAAATACTGCTGACTTGCTGTGGCGTATAAAATTCGCCTGCCTTTTTTCCAGCTCCACTTGCAAATTTTCCAATTAAATATTCATAGGCATCACCAAGAACATCGCTATCTACATTTTCTAAATCAAAATCTATTTCATCCAAATGCACAAGCACTTTTACAATTAATTCATTTTTATCTGATTCAGATTTTCCTAATTTATGAGAAGTTAAATCCAAGTCAGAAAATAAGTTTCCAAAATCTTCTTCACTTTCAGAGCCCATTGTACTTTGCTCAATGTGCGTAAGTACTTTTGCTAAATCACCGAGAATAAAATTGTTTTTTCCTCCTGCATTTCCTCTTCTTGCTATTTCAGAAAACAATTCAGATGGTTCTAAGAAAAAACCAAGTTTATCAATCGCCAATGATTTTAATTCCTGCTTTAATAAAGCTTCCTCAGCATGTCCTTCGATTTCCTGAAAAGTCAAACCGTCTGGTTTCAATACTTCATTAGCATACAAATCCATTTTTGTACTCAAGTATTTGTAGAAAATGAAACCTAATATATAATCTCTAAAATCATCTGCATCCATTTTCCCACGAAGGGTGTTAGCGATATTCCAGAGTTGTTGTTCTAATTTTTGTTTTTGTTCGGCTGCCATTAAGCAAGTATTTTTTTACATTATAATTATGAGTGCTAAAGTATTGAATATATACCGAAGTGTAAAGAGGAAAGCCATAATTAACTGCTTTTTTCAGGGAAAAATAAAGAGAACTTTTTTGGATCTCGCTATAAAATAATTTACATCTCGACTATTTTAACACAAAAGAGGCCGTATAAACCGCCTCTTTTTTTTTCAACCAAATCTTTTAATCATTTTTCTTATGATCATGTTCTTTTAAAGGCGGATAATCTTCCTTTTTTTCTGGTGTAACACGTCTTCTTTCGTCAAGTGTTCCATCCTCTTTTTTTGGTTTTGGACCTGGCTTAATAGCTTCAATTGTCTCCATACTATTTTGTTTTAATTGTTATATTAAGATTGGGTGACTATCACTTATCTTAATAACAAATAACATTATTAAAATCAAATTTTATTTATGGAAAACCATAATTGGAAGAATTATATAAAAAACATTTAATTCATTACGGTTTTCCATACTTTAATTTTAAATCGTTTCAGTATGTTTGTCTAAATAATAGATAAAACAACCTTTTTCAGGAATGATATTAGAAAATCTTAAAAATGGAGGTTTTATAGATTAATTGATCTCATTTTTTTTAATTATAATTATGAAAGAATTTAAAAATGTAATTTTATATGACTGGGTTGATTTTTTTAAATCAATTAGTACAGCACTTGACTTAATCGGTCAAAACAGGAAAAATAGAAACCATGATCTAAAAGAAAAGGCAAAAAATGTGTTTGGTGAAGGACATGCAATTTATACATATTCTGAAATAGATCCGTTTTCATTTATTTATACATTAGCTCAAAGAAACACCACCAATCAAAAAAAAAGTGTGTTTCAATCTTGTATTGACGTTTTTGAACTAGAAACTAAACTACCAACGGATTGGTACTTTCCGACACCTACACCGCAAACAAAAAGTTTATTTTATAACAAAGGAAAATACGCTGACAGTAATGGCAATACTTTTTCCGTTGATATTCTTTGGGATTTATTTTCAGATGTTGTAAATGATAAAAATCTTGACGAAAACAATTTTAAAGATGTTTTGTCGATAGTAAACGTAGGAGTGGTAAAATTTACGCAAACACTTTTTCTTATAAATGCCAAAAAGTTTCTGCCCATTGATGAGAGAACTACAGGAATATTAACAAATTCAATTAATCCAACTAAAGAAATAAAAAAATTAGGTCTACCTAAATATCAAGAATTCCTCAATTTCTATAAGAAAACATTTCCAGAATGTTACCCTTATGAGATTAATCTATTTTTAAGTCAATTTACAGGAAATGGAAAACAAATTCCTCTAAAAAAAGGCTTCTGTCAGGTAAGCACTATGGTAGATGGCCAAAATAAAAAAGATTATTACGATGATTTTATTCGAAATAATGCAGTTCGTGCAGGTAGTTCAGGTGAACATAAAACAAGAGGTGGTGAATATCCCCTAGAAAAAGTCTTTGATGGTGACGTAGTTTTAGTTAGAAGAGGAACTAAAAATATGGCTGGTATAGGCGTTATTATAGATAATGAATATTTAGAAGATGGATATGATGATGACAAAGCAATTAAAATTGTTTGGATTAATAAGTCGCAAAGAAAATTAAATAATGCATTAGGTGATTGGACAGGATTTAATTTAGCTACAGATAATACAATTCGAAAAATTAAAGAGGTTTATACCGATACTTTTGATCTTATAGATTCCTTAACATCACCAAATAATAACACAGTAGAAAATAAAAATACTATCAATAATATGACCAACAATAACTTAAATCAGATTTTATATGGTCCACCTGGCACAGGAAAAACTCACAGACTTAAAAATGAGTTTTTTGATAAATTCACTCTTAAGAAACCATCATTATCTAGAGAACAATTTCTTGAATTTTTTGCTTCAGAAATGAATTGGTGGCAAATCATTAGTGTTGTCGTCTATGATTTAGAAAGCGCAAAAGTAAATGATATATACGATCATGAATTAGTCAAAGTAAAAGAAAAATTATCTAATTCAAGAACAGTAACAAGTACAATTTGGGAACAATTACAAAGACATACTACTTTAGACTGTAAAAATGTAAACGTAAAAATAAAAGACAGATCAGAACCACTATACTTCAGTAAAGATGAGAAATCAAATTGGACTATTGATAGTGAATTATTAAAACAATATTATCCAAAAGCTTTTGAAATTTTAGATTATATTCAAAACTTCACAGGAAATGAAGATATCGTATTAAAAAACTATGATTTAGTTACATTTCATCAATCCTTTAGTTATGAAGATTTTATAGAAGGAATAAAACCTAAATTAGAAGATGGAGAAACAGAATTAAATTTCGAAATCAAGGATGGAATATTTAAAAAAATTTGCTTAAAAGCTGAAGCTAATCCAAATAATAATTATGCCATTTTTATTGACGAAATTAACAGGGGAAATGTTTCTGCAATTTTTGGGGAATTAATTACTCTAATTGAAGAAGATAAGAGACTCGGTGCGAAAAACGAACTTAAAATAAAATTACCTTATTCTAAAAGCGAGTTTGGAGTTCCTTCTAATCTTTACATAATAGGAACAATGAATACTGCCGACAGAAGCGTAGAAGCTTTAGATACTGCTCTAAGAAGACGTTTTTGTTTTGTTGAAATGATGCCTGATTTAGAAGTCGTCTCAGGGAAAAATTTTACTGATTATGATAGAGTCCAAATAATGAAAAAAATTAATCAACGAATAGAATTGTTGTTGGATCGTAATTACACTTTAGGGCATTCATATTTTATCAAAGAAGATTTTACGAATTCTTTTAAAGATGAGATTATCCCTTTACTACAAGAATATTTCTATAATGATTGTGGAAAAATAGGTTTAATTTTAGGAAGAGGATTTGTAAGAGAAAAAGAAATTTCGAAAAACAATAATGCTTCCCTATTTGCTGATTTTGATACTAAAAATGAAGTTGATATAATTAAATCATATGAAATAATTCCTTTTGACGAGATTGATTTTAAAATTGCAATAGAAACATTATTAGCTTAAAAATGCTCAAAGAAAATACCATACAAGTTTTTGAACACGCTTTTCTTCCTATAAAAAGGAAGTTCGAGCAGCGTCATTTTGTGGCTCTTTCTAAACTAAACGCATTACATAATTACAAATATTTTGATTTACGGCATAATGGAATAAAACTCAAACAATTTGTAGGTGTTATTCAAGTAGCCGGACTAACAATTGAAATTTTACCTAAAATAGATAATCACAATGGTGATGAAGCATTATGGCAAAAAGCTCTAATAGAAATGCTTCGCGTTACCAAAAAATTGAAAGTACAAAAAGTAGATCAGGCAAATGTAAACAGACAAAATATTCATTTGTTGGATCTTTATTTTGAGTGGTTTTTAAATGAAGTCCAATTATTAATTCATCATGGATTAATAAAACAGTATTATAAAGAAACTAATAATGTTAAAGCATTAAAAGGTAAACTTGAATTTGCAGGACATATCAGTAAAAATCTGGTACATAAAGAAAGATTCTACACCACTCACCAAGTTTATGAAAAAGATCATCTTGTTCATCAAATTCTATTTAAAGCTTTAGATATTGTAGAAAAATGTACTAAAGGAAATTATTTATATTCCAAATGTAAAACAGTACAACTAGATTTTCCTGAAGTAAAAAACATGTCAGTCACTGAAGCTACATTTTCTAAAATTCCTAAAACTAGAAAAACTGCTCCTTATGAAACTGCATTGACAATTTCAAAATTCATTATTTTAAATTTTGCGCCAAATATTTCAAGTGGTTCAGAAAATATGTTGGCTTTGCTGTTCGATATGAATTCTTTATGGGAACAATACATATTGGCTAGATTAAGACAATCTACTAGAGAGATAACTGTGTATGGTCAGCAATCAAATCAATTTTGGAATGGTATTTCAATACGGCCTGATATTGTTTTAGATAATGGATTCGATAAATTCATTATAGATACAAAATGGAAAAACATTTCCTATAACAATCCTTCAACACATGATTTGCGCCAAATGTATGTGTATAATGATTATTGGTTTTCAACAAAAGCCATGCTTTTATATCCATCCAATGAAACAGAAGCACCTGAATTTAAACATTTTGAAAAAAATAGTTCAAGACAAAATCAGCATCAATGTGCACTAGGAAAAATCTCTATTTTTGATAAAGATGGTACAACATTAAATAAAAATATCGGAGATTGTATAATAGATTGGTTTATTAAGTCATAATGAATTTATCAATCCCCTTACTACTCCTCATACATCTCCATCCACAACCTCGTCTCCTCCAAATCCAGTTCCTTCTCAATCTTCCTGAAAATCTCTTCATTGACAGAACCGGATTTGTGCATCGATTCTAGTTTGTTGCGTTCCACATTCAAAAGATCGATTTGAAGTTTGGTGAAATCGTTGAAGATCTCGCCGCCCATTATATTTCCTTTCCCGAAGAAATTGGCTGGGAGTTCAGTTTTTTGGAGGCGGTTGAATTTTACCTCGTATTTGCTTTTGATGTTGTGGAGCAAGTCATCGTTGAGTAACGAGAAATTATCTTCGATATGGGTAATGGTTTGCGAAACGATGATGTTTCTTATCTCATATTCTTCGGCGATTATGGAATACTTTTCGATTTTTAGTTTTTTAATCAGCCAAGGAAGTGTCAATCCCTGAATGACCAAAGTCGAAAGAATCACACAAAATACCAGATAAATGATGAGGTTTCGTAATGGGAATGCCTCCGTTTCGTTCATCATTAGCGGAAGCGCTAAAGCCGCAGCCATCGACACCACCCCACGCATTCCGGACCAGCCAAAAACAATCATGTTCCTGAAATCGAATTCCTCCTGCAAACGGATTTTTTTACTGATATATCTTGGCAGCAAAGTCGCCGGAATCACCCATAAAAAACGCACCAAAATCACGACAATACTTACCGAAGCGCCCCAAATAAACAAAGACCAACCAGAGTAATCCCCGATTCCTTCGATAATTTGTCGCAACTGCAATCCGATTAAGATAAAGATCAATCCGTTTAGAATATTGGTTAGAACACTCCAGATTGTTCCCGTCATGATTCGGCTTTCGTGCGTGAAAATCGTTCCTGATCTTGCCGAAAGAAAAAGTCCGGTTGCCACTACGGCCAAAACTCCCGAAGCTTCAAAATGTTCTGCAATTAAGTACGAAGCAAAAGGCGTTAGTAAAGTTAATGTCGCTTCGATCACCTCATCGCAGACAAACTTTTTATGAATAAAACTCATGATATATCCTACGCCCAATCCAATGGCGATTCCTAAAACCGACATGATCACAAAGTTCAGTCCGGCTTGCCAGAGGACAAAATTTCCGGCAGTAATAGCAGTCAAAGCATATTTGTAAGCGACCAGACCACTGGCATCATTCACCAGACTTTCACCTTCAAGAATCGCAATTAACCTCGGATGCAAACCCAAACCTTTTGTAATAGAAGTAGCCGAAACCGCATCAGGAGGCGAAACGATCGCACCCAATAAAAAAGCTAACGGCCAGGAGATATCATCTATTAGCATATGTGCCGCAACAGCCACGGCAACAGTAGTAAAAAGTACCAAACCTACGGCCGCCAAAGTAATTGGTCGGATTGTTTGTTTAAAATCTGACCAACTGGTGTACCACGCCGCGTGATACAAAAGCGGCGGCAAGAAGACAATAAACACCACTTCGGGACTTAAAGCAATGACCGGAAGTCCCGGAATGACGCTAATAATGACTCCGCAAAGCACCAGCACAATCGGAATGGGGAAATTGTATTTTTTACTGATAAGGCTTAGGAATGCAACCCCGAAAAGTAACATGATAATTACGGTAATATTTTCCATTTTCTGATTGTTTTGGTAATTCTGGTATTTAGAGTACGAATATAATATTTTTAAATCTTTGCATTAATTTTTTTAAACACATAGAAACATAGATTAAAACTTTATTAAAGATGATTTTAAAAATCCTGATTTTCTCACATAGCTATAACCTATATCAAAACCAATGATTTCTGACAGCTTACTATGTGAATTCATGTTGAAGTGAAACGACTTTTATATTCGCCCTCTAAAGCTATGTTTCTGTGTGTTTAAAAATTGTAGCAACTGATTAAAAAAAAATACAATGCTGAGATAAAATGCAGTAACCTAAAAATACTCCTTTTGAGAACTTTGACAAAGTTGGTAACATCGTTATTTTTAAAATTTCCATCTTTCAAAAAAATCCTAATAATCCTTTATCCCGATAGCTATCGGGAGTGACAAAAAAATTAAACACAACACAATTAAACTCCAACCCGCAAATCCTCTTTTAACCAAATTTTATCATACTTTCCATCATAAATACCCTAAAAAAAATTACATTTGACCCTTAAATTCATTGCCTTACATTATGATTCAGAAAAGAAATTTTATTGGTTTACTGACCTTAATAGCCGTCTTTTTTTACGCGCCGTTAACCTATTCTCAAACCAAGGCCGTTACAACTGAAACCGCACCGGCTAAAGCTGATACTACTCCGCCTAAAACCCCAACCAAATCTAAACTTTTTGAGGAAAGTGCTACCGACAGCGATTATTTGATGGCGATCGAAAAAGCGGGTGAGGTTTTAGAATCTGCTCATAATGACACTGAGTTTGACGGTAACAGTCATCATTTATTTGGCGAAATTAAAAGAACGCAAGGCAAACTCGACCTTATTCTGGCGAGTTTAAAAGGTGCTAATCCTAATGTGCGCAACCAGCAAATGTATCGTATTGTCCTGAAAGAAATCGAACAGGAACTGGACGAACAAAACACAGCAATTAATTCCCGAAATCTGGCGCTTGAAAAAATCAAAGGCAGGGTAATCGAGTTGCGCAAGGACAAAACCCTGATGGGGCTTTTGACAGACACCGTTAAACGCAAACAATTTAAAAAAGAATTTGCCAACCTAAAAAGCAGGTACCTGAGTACGGACAGTTTAATGACCAAAAATCAGGGCATTTTAAATACGAATAAAAGACTAACTGTAGAAAGAAAAATTGCGGTTTCGAATGCTTTAATTACGGTAGAGAGCAAACTGGAACAATCCGGAATAAGCATGCTCAAAAAAGAATATCCTGTTTTATGGAGTACCAGCGATTCTACAGCTAAAAAAATTGTCGGAAAAAATATCAAGGCTAAAATAATCATCGAAGAGAATGTGGCTTCGTACTATTTGAGTTATAAAGCTGGCGCCTTAATCTTTTTGGTTTTGCTAATGGGATTATTGGGCTGGTACATTTTACGCAATTTAAAATACCTTAAAAATAACGGCCATGATGAACATTTATCAGAGTTTAATTTTAAATATTTAAATCGCGGTATTATCGTTCCTGTTGCTGTAGTGGGTCTTAACATTGCGGTGGTGAGTAATTTATATGCTCCGGCGATGTTTATAGAGCTCATTCAGCTTGGTCTTTTGGGACTTATCACAATTCTTTTCAAAGACAATTGGTCAAAAGTGGCGATGCGCAATTGGCTGCTTCTTTTAGTTTTATTTTTTGTATTGTGTTTCCTTGACTTATTTATTGCCGTTGGTTTTATACAACGCTGCGCTTTTATTATCATCAATATTTTGGGTGTTCGTTATGGATTTGTTCAGATAAAAACCCTGAAAGATCAGCTTTACTACAAAGGATTTTTTAAATGGGCGACGATCATTTTTATTGGTCTGAATGTTCTGGCGATCCTTAATAATCTCTTCGGAAGAGTTTCGCTGGCCAATATGTTAAGCATAACTGCTTTTATATCGCTTACGCAAATTGTTGCATTAAGCGTTCTTTTGAAAATAATTTTAGAAATTATCCTTTTACAAATTTATACTACCCGTGTAAAACGCGGTATCGAAAAGATTTTTGATTACGAAAGCTTGTCTGAAACACTCAAAAAACCTTTCATCATCGTAATCACTTATATGTGGGTTGTGGTAATCGCAGCCAATTTAAACATTTGGGAATCGCTGCGTACGGGTTTAAATTCATTATTAAATCATCCTAATACCATCGGGAGTATCACTTTTACGTTAGGAAACATCGTGTTGTTTTTTATCATTATCTGGATGGCCCATTTACTACAGAATTATGTGGCATATTTCTTTGGTGAAGTTGATGATGAAAACGAAGAAAACATCAATAAAAAACAACATTCTAAATTACTGATCACAAGATTGTTGGTATTAATTTGTGGTTACCTTTTGGCCGTTGCCGCATCCGGAATGCCATTGGATAAACTAAGTATTTTATTAGGAGCTTTGGGAGTTGGTGTGGGACTTGGACTTCAGAGTGTGGTAAACAATTTCGTTTCGGGTATTATTTTGATTTTTGATAAACCGATACAAATTGGAGACGTAATCAATATTGCTTCTGAATCTGGTCGTGTAAAATCGATGGGATTGCGTACCACCAAAATCAACTCGGCAAACGGTGCTGAAATCATTATACCAAATGGTAATTTATTATCGCAAAACATTACCAACTGGACGTACACTGATAATTATAAACTGGTAGAAATCGCTGCAGAAATTAGCGGAGATGTTATGCCGGAAGATATTAATGCCTTAATATTAGAATCTCTTGAAAGCATGGATTTAGTCAATAATACTAAACCTCCGCAGATTTATTACACTGCTATTGCCGATGGAAAATTCAAACTGCAAATAAAATTCTGGTGCAGTATTTACCGTACCGAAGAAACCATTAGCAGTGCACGTCAGGTTCTTTTTAGTAATTTTAAAGCTAAAGGTTTGACCTTATCAACATAAAAAATAATTTAGATTATATCTTAAAATCCGTCAAATCAATTTTTGGCGGATTTTTTTTGAAATTAATTTCATTAATAAAAGGACATTAACAATTGTTGCATTTAACAAAAGCTTTTTTTATTTTTAAAATTCATTAAAAAAAAGAATACTTTAAAAATCGTAAACTGCTAATTTTAAAAACAATAACTCCAAATTACAGATTATTGAATTAGAATTGAAAGCGTTAAATTTATCGGTATATTACTGATTAATAGTAATAAAATTAGTTCTATCTTAGCAGAATTAAATCGATTTTGAATTAATTGTGATCTCTAATTAAGAGAAAGACAGCTCAAAAGCGATATAATTATGAAATTTAAAGGTGAATTTAATTTTTAAAAAGTAAAAAATTTATAATACTCAAAATGATTAAACAGAATTACAATTTATTGCTGGCGGATGATGATGAAGATGATTGCGATTTTTTTAAAGAAGCACTGGATGAATTAACGCTTCCTGTATCTCTCGTAACTGTTAATGATGGCGTGCAGCTTATGGATTTTTTAGCAGATCATAGTGGAGACAATTTACCGGACCTGCTTTTTCTGGATCTTAATATGCCCCGCAAAAATGGCTCTGAATGTCTGAAAGAAATAAAAGAAAGCGAAGTTCTCAAAAACCTTCCTGTTATTATTTTTTCTACTTCGCTCGACAATGAGATTGTCGACGTGATGTATGCAAAAGGAGCAACTTATTACATTCGTAAACCGGGGGAATTTTCTCAATTAAAAAAAGTCATCGAAAATGCTCTGAATGCAGTATCCGAAAATAATTTTAAGCAACCTCTAAGAGAGCAATTTATCCTCCAACCCTAATTCGTTTCCAGAATGAGCATTACAGATCATAATCATTATTTTCTATCCGATGGTGGCGAAATGGGTAAATTGATCCGTGCTAAAGATTGGAGTAAAACATCTTTGGGTGATCCTGACAACTGGCCTCAAAGTCTCAAAACCATTGTTGCCCTAATGCTCAACAACCCGTTTGGAATGTTAGTAGTTTGGGGTGACGATTATACGCAAATATACAACGATACTTACAGTCAGATTCTGGGCTCTAAACATCCCAAAGCCTTAGGAATTAGTTCTCAAACTACATTTTCAGAAGTTTGGGATATCCTTGCTCCTATGTTTCATGATGTCATGAAAGGAAGTTCGGTTAGTTTTCCGGATTTTAAATTGACATTGGACAGAAATGGATATGATGAAGATTGTTATTTCGATTTCTCGTACAGCCCCATTAAAAAAGAAGATGGTGTAATAGGCGGTCTTTTGGTCACCGTTATCGAAAGTACCGAAAAAGTACGCGCAACAGCAGCACTAAAAGAAAGTAATCTAAGATTTAGAAATAACATCATGCAGGCTCCTGTGGCGATGTGCGTTATGAGAGGACCAGATCATGTTGTAGAAATTGCAAACGACCAAATGATTCAGTTATGGGGGGTCGAAGCTAACGAAATTCTTAATAAACCTGTTTTTGATGCTTTACCCGAAACAAGAAATCAATATCTTGAAGATGTACTCAATAATGTATACAAAACGGGTATAAAGTTTGTTGCCAACGAGCAACTTGTCAAACTGCCCCGTAACGGCAAAATAGAAGATACACATTTGAATTTTGTTTACGAAGCACTGAGAGAAGCCGATGGCAGTATTTCAGGAGTAGTTGGCATTGCAATAGAAGTAACTTCGCAAGTGCTTTCGCGGTCGAAAGTGGTCGAAAGTGAGCAAAAAGTAAGAGAGTTGGTCGAAAATGCACCTTTCCCGATTGCCTTGTATGCAGGAAAGGAAATGATCGTTGAACTGGCCAATGATTCTATTATAAAAATATGGGGAAAAGGTAATGATGTTATCGGAAAATCATTCAAAGATGTCGTTCCGGAGCTCGATAACCAATTGGTTTTTGAGCAAATTACTGAAGTCTTAAACAGCGGAAAATCTTTTCATACCCAAAATACCCCTCTTGATCTTACTGTCGATGGAAAATTACATACCTATTATTTCAATTACAGCCTGACGCCAATATATGATGTAAACGGTAATGTTTATGGTGTAATGAATACAGGAGTCGATTTGACTGATCTGAATTTAGCCAAGAAAAAAATAGAGGAAAACGAACAGAATTTGCGCAGTATGGTTTCGCAATCGCCTATTGGTATTTGCGTACTGGATGCAGGAACTTTAATAACAGAAATTGTAAACGACAGTTTTATTGAAGTTGCAGGAAAAAAATACGAGGAAATTGCAGGAAAACATTATTGGGATGCTTTTGCCGAGGTAAGATCTGCTTACGAAATTCCGCTACAAAAAGTAATTGAAGAAGGTAATCCGTTTTATGCCAATGAGGTCGAAATGAATCTCATCAGACACGGCAAAGAAGAAAAAATATATGTCACTTTTGTTTATGCTCCGCTAAAAAATATAGGAGGAAAAGTAACAAAAATTGCCATTTGGGTGCTGGACAATACACCACAAGTAAATGCCCGACAAAAAATTGAAGAAGCTGATAAACGTTTCAGAAATACGGTAAAACAAGCGCCTGTTGGAATTACTATTTTACGTGGACCTAATCATGTAGCAGAAATGGCCAATGAAGCTTATTTAAAATTGGTAGGAAAAGAAGAAAGCAGCTTTGTTGGCAAACCTTTGTTTGATTCTTTGCCGGAAGTAAAAGGAACTGTTGGCGATCTTTTAGATTCTGTTTATTCAACCGGAATTCCTTATCACGGAAATGAATTACCTGTACCAATTAACCGATCTGGAAATCCCGAAATTTTCTATTTTGATTTTCTTTACCATCCTTTAAAAGAAGAAAATGGAGAAATTTCAGGCATCATCGTGACCGCAACAGAAGTTACTGAAAAAGTTGAATCCAGAAAGAAAACAGAACTCAACGAAGAAAGACTTAACATTATAGTCGAAGCCAGTGAATTGGGAACCTGGGAATTATATGTAAAAACAAAAGACCTCCAGTACTCAAACCGATATCTGGAAATTGTTACGGGCCATAAAAATCTCGAATATTTAACTCATGCCCAACTTCTTAGCCATGTGCATCCTGATGACTTACACATACGTGAAAAAGCATTCAAAGAAGCTATTGCTATAGGCAACATTCATTATGAAGCCAGAGTAATATGGGATGATCAATCGATTCATTGGGTTGAAGCCAAAGGAAAAGTATTTTATGATTCAGAAAACAATCCTGAAAGATTGTTAGGAACGATAAGAGATATTACCGACGAAAAAAATCACCAGCAGGAACTTGAAGCAAGCGAAAAAAGATTCCGAAAACTGGTCATGGAATCTCCTGTTCCTAAAGCGATCTTAAAAGGCAAAGACATGGTGATAGAAATGGTCAATGGCGCCTTATTGAAAAACATCTGGAAAAAAAATGAAAGCGATATTCAGGGTAAAAATATATTAGAGGTTTTCCCGGAACTCAAAAAACAAAAATATGCCAGACTTTTAAATGAAGTCTACAGTACCGGAAACGTACATTCAGAATCTGAATCTTTATTTTATATCATGATCAATAGTATCGAGCATAAAATGTATATTGATTTTGAATTTGCACCTCAACGTGAGTTAGACGATACTATTTCAGGAATAAAAATCACCATGATTGATGTTACCGAAAAAGTAGAAGCAAGAAAAAAAATAGAAGAAAGCGAAAAAAGATTCCGTTCCCTGACCGAAAGTATTCCTCAGCTTATTTGGGAAACAGACGATAAAGGCAATGCATTGTTTACCTCAGGCAAATGGTTCGAATATACTGGAGTAGTTCCTAACGGCGAAGCAGCTTGGAAAGCCATGATTCATCCTGACGATTTTGATGAAAACTCCAGAATATGGAACAAAAGCCTGACAACCGGGACAATATACAAAGCCGATGTGAGGGTTTTAAGAAAAGACGGAACCTATAGATGGCATTCTGTTATTGGTGAACCCGTTTTGAATAAAGACAATAAAATCATTAAATGGGTAGGTGCTTTTACCGATATCCAGACAGAAAAAGCTTTTACCCAGGAATTAGAAAAGCAGGTTACCGCACGTACCAAAGAACTGGAGCAAAAAAATGTCGAGCTGGAGCAAATGAACAAAGAGCTTCAGTCGTTTGCTTATATTTCGAGTCACGATTTACAGGAACCTTTGCGAAAAATTCAAACTTTTGCAACGCAGATTATCGAGAAAGAATCTGATAATTTATCCGATTCCGGAAAAGATAAATTTCAGCGTATGCAAAATGCAGCACAGCGAATGCAAACGCTTATCAATGATCTGCTCTCTTACTCGAGAACCAATATTCAGGAAAGAAAATTCGAAAAAGTGAATCTTTCTAAAATTATCGATGAGGTAAAAGAAGACCTGAAGGAAGAGCTGGAGCAAAAAAGAGCCATAATAGAAATTGAGAATACCTGCGAAGCAAGTATTATTCCGTTTCAGTTCAGACAATTATTGTATAATCTGGCCAGTAATTCCATAAAATTTGCCAATCCGGATATTCCTACTGTAATAAAAATAAACTGTGAATTTACCAAAGGCGAAAATTTAGATCATGAGTCTTTAATTAAAGAAGTAAATTATTGCCACATTAGTTTATCTGATAACGGTATTGGTTTTGAACCTCAGTACAGCAAAAAGATTTTCGAAGTTTTTCAGCGTTTACACGGAAAACTCGAATACACCGGAACAGGAATTGGACTTGCAATCGTAAAAAAAATTGTAGAAAACCATAACGGAATTATCACCGCCAAAGGCGAAAAAAATAAAGGAGCTACTTTTGATATTTATATCCCTGTAATTTAAGTTTAAGCTTAAATCTAAAACAATAAAAAACGGAAACAACTTTTAGAAAATCGTTTCCGTTTTCGTTTTTTAATCCTCCCAAGGAATTAAAAAAATTTACTTTGATAGATTATCTTGTATAAACAGTAATAATACCAGTTGCTTTATCTTTCAATTTCAGCTCTTTGTTTGTAAGGTTCATGATATCGCTAGTTGAGCTTAAAGCACCAACAGTAAGCGTTAAATCATTATGAGATCTTACATAAGTTCCTGTAGTTTCTACTAAGGCACAATCAGAACCATTGTAATCACCAATAACAGCTGCATTGCTTAATCTTAGATCTAAATAATCTTTTTTGCATCCCGCTTGATTTTGCGGAGCATCAATTAAGACCTCTTTACCGTCAATAATTGTTCCTGTTTGGCTTAGGTTGTAAACACCCTGAATTGGAACGATTGTTTCCCCGTCATTGTCATCGCTGCTACAAGATGCTGCAAATAAACCCATGCTCAATAATAATCCGAATAATATTCTTTTAGTTTTCATGTTTGATTTCTTTAAAATTATTTTATGCTAAATTAGTTTTAAAGTCCTCCAACAATGTTCTATAATTTTCGGTTTGATTTACATAATTCCATTTAAGTTTAAAGAATTTATTTACACAATTAAATTAAAGATATTATTTACATGGCTTATTACTTACGTATTTACCTATCATATGATTGGTTATAGGCTTTAAATATAAACTCTTTCTTTCTGGATGATATCCTATTTGATTAAAGCATTCTAATGAATCTCGGGATCTGGCATAAAAAACAACCGCTTTCTCATTTTTAAAGAAGGCCGTTGTATCGCATACTTTCATCCTTTTCATATTAATCTGATTTGGATCTAACAGTTCAATGTTGTTATCTGCCGCTTTCAAATCGCAATCTACAATTTCATAGTTATTACCAGTCCATTGCATACAGCCTTTCGCAGGAAATGCAAAAAAGATAACTGGGAACCCTATAAATAAAACTAAAGCAACACCTATTATTGTATTCTTAATTCTTTGCTTCAATTTACTTGGAGGATTCTCTTTACCAGAACTTTCTTCTTCATTTTCATCTTTCTCTTCTACTTCGCTTTCCTCTTCTACTTCGCTTTCTTTTACATTTTCACTTTCCTCTCCTGCGTCACTTTCTTTTACATTCTCACTTTCCTCTTCTTCTTCACTTTCCTTTACCTCTACATGTTCCTTTTCTTGTATTATCCCCTTGTCTATTCCTTTTTCTCTTTCCTTCTCATCAAGAAAAACTTCCAGATCTCCTGAACCATCATTTTGTAACTTTTGTTGATTTACTAAAATTACTCCATCATCACCTTTAATTTCATCAGGATACAAATTGTGAATTCTAAATTTATTAAAAGGCCTTGGTTCAAAGTCAACCAGAATTGCTGCTAACTCTATTGTGCTCCTTTTTGCTGGCTTTTTCCCTTCTTTATAAAAAGTGCCAACTTTTCTAAATTTATCCGTGTATGTAGTTGAAGTATTTTCTTCTTTTGGATCAAATTCAAACTTAAAAAAATCCAAATATACTTTCAAATCATCATATTTAGGATTAGATCTAAAAATCTTCCAGCATAAATCCCTTAAACTTGCTTGGCCTGGAACAGCTAAAAAATCATAATACTCTGCTCCTTCTTTTTCTTTTCGATATTTTGCTCTAATAGCTTCTTTATACTCATTTTCAACATTTTCTCGGGTAGTTTTTTCCATAAGCTCTCAGGATTTTCAGGATTTTTAAGTTTTTTTCCAGGATTTTTTAAGTTTTTCGGGAGATCTCAGGAAAGTTAGTATATCCCGGAATTCCTTATCAATTCAGGCTCAAAGCCGTTGTTACTTTGCGGTATCAAAATTAGTTCTTGTTCCATATCGCGATTAGAACAAATGTACAAACTAGTTTAAATAAAAAGTGTGGAAAACCGTAAAACGGAGTTTATCTGGGAAGTATAAATAAAATTTTACTGTCTACACACTTCACTTCCCAACACAAAATGATGTTGCATTAAAAGTTCCGGAAAAGTTCCGAACAGCAATACTCATGCTTAATCCTTAAATATAAAAAAAATGAAAAAGCTAATATTATTGGGAGCGTGCGCTCTACTGACAACTATGATTTCTTGTACTGCTGATGATTTCGAAGATACTAAAGCAAATATTAAACCCGAAATACCAGCATACGCTGATGGCCCTGGGGATATGCCAATAAAAGTTCCACCACCACCGCCACAAGATTAATCATAAATTAAAAATACTAAATTTCTAAATTAATTAGTAAATTTCGGGGAAAGTAACGTTATGCTACGATCCCCGTTTTTTTGTTTTCTTTTTTTCTTACTTCTTTTTTCCTGCAAAGAAGAAACCATTCATCCTGTTGATACAACATCAATAAGAAAAGACGCGTCAGACAATCGACAAAAGGGAATATCCAACTTTGAGAATAAAAATTTCAATAGTGCCTTTTACCATTTTAATAAATCAAAGATCACCTACGAAACCATAAAAGATAGTGCTAACATTGTTTTCAATCTAATCCAGATGGCCTCAATTCAGCAAATAAATGGCGATTATTATGGCAGTAAAGAAACACTTACAGAAGCTTTACCTTTTCTAAAAAAGAAAGACATATACAGCGCAGCTATCAATAATTTTTTCGGAATTGCAGATAAGGAACTTTCTCTTTACAATGATGCCATACATTACTATCAGGAAGCTACTGCAGATTGCACTGATGAGGTATCAAAACAGGCTCCTTTACATAATATTGCAACTGTTTATATAGAGCAAAAAAAATACGACGAAGCAATACAAATTTTAAAATCTATACTCGATAATAAAGTACTAGATAAAGAAACAAATGAAAAAGCAAAAGTATTAGACAATTTAGGTTTTGCTTATTTTAAAAACGGATTAACCGAAAAAGGACTTTCCCTAATGCAAGAAGGTTATCAATTAAGAAAACAAATTGATGATTTTTACGGAAGCATCGAAAGCAATTTACACCTCGCAGAATATTTTTTAAAAACCGATTCTAAAAAATCGAATCAATATGCACAAGCGGCATATGAAATCGCAACAAGATTTAATAGTGTCGATGAACGTTTGAAAGCTTTGTCTTTTTTAATTTCGAATGATTCCGGAAATAAAAATGCACAATATGCACAAAAGTATATTACTATTAATGACAGTATTATAAAGGTTCGTAATAACTTTAAAAACAAGTTTGCCAAAATTAAATACGATTCTAAAAAAGAAAAAGACGAGAATCAAAAATTGCGTTTACAGAAAGTTGAAAATGAATTATCGATACAGGAAGCAAAATACCAAAGGATATTTTTTATAATCGGCATCACTTCATTGTCTCTTTTATTACTGTATTTGAGAAAGTTTTATCAAAATAGAAATCGGATCGAAAAAATAAAAACCGCCTACGATACCGAAACCAGAATTGCCAAAGACATTCATGATGAACTGGCAAACGACGTTTTTTATGCCATAACTTATACACAAACGCAATCTTTGACTAAAGAAGAGGTAAAAGAAACTTTATTACAAAAACTGAATCATATTTATACCCGCGTTCGCGGAATTTCGAGAGAAAACAACAGCATCGATACCGGAATAAATTATGCCGCTAATCTAAAAGAAATGCTTTCGACCTATAATAGTAATGAAACCAATGTTAGTATTACCAACATGGATAAAGTAAATTGGGAAAGCATTGACGAAATTAAAAAAGTGACTATTCAGAGAGTATTACAGGAATTAATGGTCAATATGAAAAAACACAGTAATGCGCATGTAGTCGTTTTAAAGTTCGAAAGTACCGCAAATACTATCATAATCAATTATTCAGATAACGGAAAAGGATGTAAAATAGATCAAATTGTAAAAAATGGCTTGCAAAGTATGGAAAACCGTATTTTATCTATAAAAGGAACTATTACTTTTGACTCTGAACCTGAAAAAAGTTTCAAAGTAAAAATAACACTGCCTAAATAAAAGCCTATGTTTAAAAAAGTAATAATAGCCGAAGATCTTGATGCTATCAGTTTAGGAATTGAACAAGTTTTAAAAGATTTAAATATTGTCGATTTTCAACATTCAAAATATTGTGATGATGCGTTTTTGAAAATACGCGCTGCTATTCATAAAAATGAACCTTATGATTTATTAATTAGTGATCTTTCATTCAAAACAGATCATCGGGAAGTAAAAATTACCAACGGTGATGAATTGGTTCAAAAAGTTCGGGAATTACAGCCTGATATTAAAATTATCGCCTATTCTGTAGAAGATAAAAGTTACCGTATAAAATCACTTTTTGACAATGCCGAAATTGATGGCTTTGTATTAAAAGGCCTGACCAGTATTCAGGAATTAAAGAAAGCCATACATCTTATTTCGACCTCTGAAGGAAAATATATTTCTCCCGAAGTTGCTTCGGCATTGCAAGAAAAAAACAATTACGAGATTGACGACATCGATATTAAAATTCTAAAACATTTGTCTGACGGTACTTCGCAGGATGAGATTGTAGAAATTTTTAAAACCTCAGATGTCAAAGCCAATAGCAAAAGCGCATTAGAAAAAAGACTTTCAAGATTAAAAGACTTTTTTAAAGCAAATAATACTGTTCATCTGGTTTCTATTGCAAAAGATATGGGGATTATTTAAAATCTCGTTATAAATTATTAATTCTATAAAGCTCCTTCGGGGGCTTTTTTTTATGGCTTAAAATTTAAAAAAATACGGATTATGGATTTCCGTAAAATATTGATTTCAAATAGATTTAAGTTTGAATTGTTAAAAATTACAATCTAACAATTAAACCTAAAAACATGAAAAATTATTACGTAAACAACTCAGCACAATCAAGTGGAGATCATGAAGTTCATACTGATGAATGCCTATATTTTAAAAGCATAGTAAGTAAAAAATTCTTAGGAAGTTTTTCTAACTGTAAAGCTGCAGTCGAAGAAGCTAAAAAAACATACTCTAAATCGGATGGTTGCAAAACTTGTTGCAATGAATGCCATAAAAGCTAAAAATTATGGGCTTTCGATTTCAAAAAAGAATAAAACTTGGAGGAGGATTTGGATTTAATATAAGCAAATCCGGAATTTCTCCGAGTTTAAAAACAAAAATGGGATCATTTAGTAAAAACAGTTATTCTGTAAAAACAGGAATTTCGGGATTAAGATATCAAAATAGCGGATGTCTTGTTCTATTTGGATTTACTGGAATTATCGCATTCTTAATTTTTACATTAAAACATTTATAATCATGAATAATAGAATAAAATATACTGGAATATTTATAGTCATAATACTATTGGGATTAATCATTTCTTGTTCTGACTCGTCAGATTCATCAAATTCAACAGACGGATCAGCCAATTCAAATTGTCCAACCAAAACTTGTGGCGATTTTAAAACTCAGGGACAGGCACAAGCAACATACGATAGCAACAGAAGCTGTTATAAAAATCTCGATGCTGATAATGACGGAACTGCATGCGAAAATTTATCTAAAAAATAACAAAAACCAATGATAACACTAGAACTAAAAAGCCATTTTTTAAGATTATATCAAATGGCATTATCTGATGATCAATTTGATGTTTTAGAACTTCAAATGTTGTATCACTTTGCAGATGAACGCGGAATTCCAAGGGAGGAACTAGATAAACTTTTTCTCAATCCTATTAATACCGAATTGATTGTACCGGAAAATTTAACCACCAAAATCGAATACTTGTATGATTTTACAAGGATCATTTGGGCCGATGGTAAAATTACCGATGACGAAGAAAATATGCTGAAAAAGTATTGCAGGAAATTTAATTTTCTGGATGAAAACATCAATGATTTATCCAGTTATCTTATTGATTGCGTCCAGAAAAATGTTCAGAAAGAAGAAATTATTAGTCAATTAAATTCCTAAGTTATGAAACCACTAGCACAACTATTCAGTTTAAAGAAAACAGAGGATTCTCACATCAAAACTTTAGACGAAAATGAAGATGACAGAGAACAAATCAGAATAACCTATTATCAAAGCGGTTTTGCTGCATCGATAAAAGCGACTGGAAAACCAATTGTTCTAAAAGCCTGTCTGCAGAATTTATACATGAGTTTTGAAGACCAATGTCGAAAACAAAAATTAGATCAAGACCGACTCAAACAACCTTATAAAGAAGAACAGGAAAAAAACAGAACTGAACTTAAAAAATCTGAAGCTGCAATAGGCATCTACGAAAAGAAAGAACAGGATATTAATACTGAAATCGACCAGATTAAAACCGAAATCATTGAGGTAAAACGCAATCCTGATAAGTACGGTATCGAAGATGGTAAAGGTTTAAAAGCGCAATTTTATATTGGTTTGTTCTTATTATTACCAATAACGCTTTATGTATTAGTATTTTATATTTCGGCATCTTATTCTGCTTTTTTCAAAGAGTTTGCCAATGACAGTTTAACTGCAGCCATTTTTGATGCCAATGCATTAACGAATTCTTTTAAGGCTAGTTGGCTCGAAGGTGTTTTGGTAACTACAATTCCGTTTGTATTTATGGGACTGGGTTATGTCATTCATATGGTTCAAAAAGGAAAAGGAATTAAAAATATTTTTAGAATGATTGCCCTTTTTGTAACAACCTTTTTGTTCGATGCGCTATTGGCTTATCAAATCGAAAAGAAAATATATGAATTTAATAAAACTACAGATTCTGCTCCTTATAATTTAAATATTGCTTTAGGCGAAGCTGAGTTTTGGATGATTATTTTCGCAGGATTTGTAGTGTATATTATTTGGGGACTTGTTTTTGATTTTGTAATGAAAGAGTTTGAAAACATCGATAAAATAAGAGCTTTTATAAGAGGAAAAAGAGAAAACCTCATCGACTTAGAAAAATTAAAAACAGATTATGTAAACAAAGTCAACGATTTTAAGCAACAAATTGCTACCATAAACGGAAAAATCTCTGAACTTCAATCTAAAATTGATGGTTTCGTATTTCCTGTAAAAGAATATCTGCATTATCATCATCAATATAAAGAAGGCTGGTTTCAGGCTATTAATACCGAAATCGCGCTGCCTTACATTGAGAAAACTGAATTACTGGAAAGCTGCGATCTTTCGTCAGAAGAACATTTAAGCAAATTAAATCTGGTTGATCCTGATTTTCAACACTTGGTTTATTCTAAAAATTAATTGCTATGAAAAATACTTTTACCCTAATTGCAATGTCTTTTTTAGTCATTTCTACTTTTTCATGCAAAAAAGAATCAGATAAAGACGAAACAGAAGTTGCTGTAAAAAACACTGTCTCCGAAGATTACAACATTAGTTTACTGCTTGACTTATCGGATAGAATTAGTCTTGAAAAAAATCCGAATCCAACAATGGAATATTACCAAAGGGATTTAGGATATATAAAATCAGTTTCTGAAGCTTTTACCCAACATCTAAAATCAAAAAGAATAAGGCAGATTAACGATAAGATGCAATTGTTTTTTAACCCGGAACCTCTTGATCCTGCAATTAATACAATTGCGCAAAATTTGAGAATTAGTATTGATAAAAATAATGCTTCAAAAGAATTATTAAATTCAATCAATTCAAATTATGCTTCACAAACATCCAAAATTTATGAATCGGCCATAAAAGACAATAAATATGTAGGATCAGACATTTGGAGTTTCTTTGACAGTAAAGTAAAAGATCAATGTATTGAAAATAAATACCGAAATATACTTATAGTTTTGACTGATGGTTATATGTTTTACGAAAGTACTGTAATGAAAGAAGAAAACCGAACGACTTACATAACTCCGGAAATAATTCGAAAAAATGGATTAAATACAAAAGACTGGGATAAAAAATTTAACGATCAGGATTTTGGTTTTATCAAAGCCAATGATGATTTGTCGAATCTTGAAGTTTTAGTTTTAGGAATAAATCCGGACAAAAAAAATCCATATGAAGAAAAAGTAATCAGAGCATATTGGACAAAATGGTTTACCGAAATGAAAATAAGTCATTTTGAAATAAAAAATGCCGATTTGCCTTCTAATATGGAGAAAATTATTAAAGATTTTATTCTAAATAAAGAATAAGCGTTACCCAAAACTAACGAATTGAAAGAGGAATTTTATTGTCCTCTTTTTTCTATTTATAAAATCTTCAAAAGTTATTTTCAAATTTTACCTGATTACGGATTTCCATAAAATACAGATTTCAAATAGGTTTAAGTTTGAATCATAATCTAAACCAAAAACTATGGAAATTAATATTCAACTTAAATCTTTGGCCGACAAAATCAATCAACTAAAAAGTAAAATCGAGACCGAAGAATCTACCAAACATGCTTTTGTACTTCCTTTTATTCATATTTTGGGATACGATGCTTTTAATCCGCTTGAGGTGGTTCCTGAATTTACAGCAGATCTTGGACTGAAAAAAGGAGAAAAGGTAGATTATGCTATTTTCCAGAACGGAGAGCCTATTATTATTGTAGAATGTAAAAGCTGGAAAGAAAAACTAACGATACATAATTCGCAATTGTTCCGCTATTTTCATGTTACCAAAACCAGATTTGCCCTTTTAACAAACGGTATTACGTATCAGTTTTTTACTGATTTAGACGATCAGAATAAAATGGATGAAAAACCGTTCCTGGAATTTGACATTACGAATCTTAAAGAAAATACCATCAATGAAATTGCCAAGTTTCACAAAGCCAATTTCGATGTCAATAATATTGTAAGCAATGCGAGTTCTCTTAAATATATCAAAGAAATCAAAAAGCAAATTAATGCCGAGTTAGAAAGTCCTTCTAACGAATTTACCCGACTTTTTGCCAATAAAGTTTATACAGGAAGACTTACTGAAAAAGTAGTCGATGAATTTAAAGATTTAGTTCAGAAATCAGTAAGTCAGTATATTAATGATAAAATTAATGATCGTCTTAATGCTGCTTTGACCAAAGAAACTATCAAACAGCAAGACGAAGAAACTGTAATCGTTGAAGATGATTCTAAAACTATTACAACCGAAGAAGAGCTTGACGCTTATCGCATTGTTGTTGCTATTTTGCGCAGAAAACTGCCCACTAACCGAATCATACATCGCGATACACAATCTTATTTCGGTATTTTACTTGATGATAATAATCGTAAACCTTTGTGCAGGTTACATTTAAACGGTGGAAAAAAATACATCAGTTTATTTAATGAAAATAAAAGCGAAACCAAATTAACTATTTCAACCATCGACGACATTTATCAATACGAAAAAGAACTCTTAGAAACAGTTGCACTTTACGAAACTGATAAAGGCTAAAAAATCAAGTATTAATACGCATTTTAAAGAAGGTATTTCTAATTAGATTTAGCGCCACAAAGTATCTTATTCTTTTTTGATTAAGATCTGGACAACATTGACCATACATTTAATTCTTTATCCAAAAAGCCTATGCAAAAAAACTACCTCATCTTATTTTTATTAATTACGTTTTTTTCCTGTAAAAAAGCTTCAGCTCCTCCTCCACCGGAAATTAATTCGTTTTTAAAACAAGTAATTACGCCCGATGACAGAAAAACGATTACTGCCGAAGAAGCAAAAACGTATCATGTCAACGACACTTATCAATATAAATACAGAACCGGGAATTCCGGACAATACGAATACAATTACGATGTAAAAGGAATCAACATTGATGGCGATTCGGTTTTTGGGAATATCAATGTTGAAGGAAAATATGGCGCAGGAATTTTACTTGGCGATACTATTCCTGATATTGAAATTAAAACTGAATGGGTTTCATACGGAAAACTAAATGCCACCGATTTAAATGGAAATAAATACCAATTAATTGTCAAATAAAAACGCTGATGAAATATACTTTACTCTTACTATTTGTTTTTTTTACTTCTTTTACACCTCCTCAAACCACTGTATATATTTGTGGCCCAACTGGTGCTAAAAAATACCATTATAGCCAAACCTGTCGTGGTTTATCATCTTGCAATCACGAAACTGTAAAAACATCACTAAAACAGGCACAAGGTTTAGGACTCACGCTTTGCGGATGGGAAGATTAAACATCTTCCCATTTTTATTATTTAATCATTTGATAATAATCGCTTTACGTTAAATTCACATTAGTTTTATTAATTTGATTAAAACTAAACGTTATGAAATTCTTCAACCTAAATTTTCTGGTTTCATTCAAAGAATGGCTGTTTTTAAGAGCTATGCAATCGTCTTTCCTTCATTAATAAATTACAATAAAATAAAGGAAATACTTATTTGAATGAATAAAATAGAGAACTCATTTTTGAACAAAGACCAATTTGGAGATGATTTCTTGTGGGGTGTTTCAACCGCCGCTTTCCAAATTGAGGGAGCTCACGATGCCGATGGAAAAGGTTCTTCTATTTGGGATGTTTTTACGTCGCAAAAAGGGAAAATAAAAAACGGACATCATGCCTTAACCGCTTGTGATTTTTATAATTCGTACCAAAACGATATCGACTTAATCCGGGAATTAAATATTCCGAATTTTAGGTTCTCTATCAGTTGGCCCCGAATTATGCCTACAGGAGTTCATCCAGTAAATCAAGCCGGTATCGAATATTACAATAAAATCATCGATGCTTTATTAGACACCGGAATAGAACCCTGGATTACACTTTATCATTGGGATCTGCCACATGCCTTAGAAACAAAAGGCGGCTGGACGAATCGCGAATCGGTTTCCTGGTTTTCAGAATATGTAGAAGTTTGTGCACAATATTTTGGAGATCGTGTAAAAAACTGGATGGTGATCAACGAACCCTCTGTATTTACCGGCGCAGGATATTTTTTGGGTATTCACGCTCCGGGCAAAAAAGGGATCACTAATTATCTTAAAGCCATGCATCACGTAACACTAGCTACGGCTGCTGGCGCGAAAATATTGAGAAACAAAATTCCCGAAGCGAATATTGGTACAACTTTCTCCTGCACGCATATCGAAGCCGCAACAGAAAGCGCTAAAGATATTGAAGCCGCAAAACGTGTAGACACTTTACTGAACAGAACTTTTATAGAACCTATTTTAGGATTGGGTTATCCGCAGAGTGATTTGCCGGTATTAAAGAAACTCAATAATTATATTTTAGACGACGATCTCAACAATTTATCTTTCGATTTTGATTTTATAGGCCTGCAATGTTACACTCGTGAGGTTGTAAAATCATCTATGTTGATTCCGTACATAGGCGCTGAACTAATAAGTGCCGAAAAGAGAAATGTAATCTCAACCGAAATGGGATGGGAAGTTTATCCTCCTGCCCTATATCACGTCCTGAAAAAATTCAACGAATACAAAGGCATTAAAAAAATTATCATTACAGAAAATGGTGCTGCTTTTCCTGATACTTTAAGCAACGGAAAAGTCTACGATATCAAACGCACCCATTATATTCAGGATCATTTAGAACAAATTTTAAAAGCCAGAAAAGATGGCCTAAATGTCGAAGGGTATTTTGTCTGGAGTCTTACCGATAACTTCGAATGGGCTGAAGGTTATAATGCCCGATTCGGCTTAATACATGTCGATTTCGACACGCAGCAACGAACCATTAAACATTCTGGATTGTGGTTTAAAGATTTCTTATCTTAAACCTGATACCTCAAAATATAAAAAGCCTTTCGCAATTAAGTCGTGAAAGGCTTTTTACATTTGAAATACAATCATTTATCGTTGAACTCTAAAAGGATATTGTTGTTTTAAGATTCCAATGGTAATCTTGCCATTATTTTTTAAATGAGCTGTCGCAAGAATATATCTTTCCTCGGGATAATTTATATCAAAACTAAAGATCGTATCTTTTACTTTCACCTGAAGCAAATGTTTACCTACATCTGATACCGGCAGTTCTGCTGTTTCATAATTGGGCATTGCATTTGTCGCTTTTAAGTTAATCTCCTGAACTTTCTTTTTATCCAGAAGCACTTCGAGTTTTAAGTTATCCAATTTCATGTCTGTTGGCTGCTCAAATGAGACAACATACTTTTTACAACCAAAAGTGCATAAAACAAGTAATAGTAATATAAGCTTCTTCATAAAGACGTTTTTAAACTGCTAGTGAATAGAAATCAAATTTACTGCAATATTTTTATAAATATAATCTGTGGGTATAATGTATGAAAATTTAATTAAAAATATTTATATATAACGAATAAATATAGAATAAATATAGATAATTTTATTACAATCCAACGGCTGAAAAAACAGCTTTTTATTGCTTTAAAAATGAGAAATTAGAAACAGAAAATTTTGAAAAATTATTTACAAAAAAAAGCAAAAAAAACACTCATTTCCCCTGTATTTATTAGGTTTAACGGTTATTTTTTCTTATCTTTATAGTATAAATAACAGATAATATATGCCAAAAAACAAACTATTTCAACAGCCAGATTACTCCTTAAAAAATTGTTCTTTTTACAACTTCACGCATTTTATTTTTCAAAATGCTTTCCAATTTCATTTCGAAATTTTTCCATTAAATCTTTTTGCTGCACAAACTATAAACATGCAGAAGACATTAGGACAAACGCTCCAATTTCAACCATAATTCTTTTTTCCGGATATATTTCTGAGCTATTGTTTTAGAAAATATATTCTTCACATTAAAGAAAAGATTTCCTTTTTCAGGATTCTCTTTCGACTCTCCATGTTCATTTTCAAACCAACTAAAAATGTAATGCTATGATTTATTTCTTGTTTTCCAACGATTGGATTTGTTCTAATAGTAATCGAAATGTATTGATTTTTTCAATACTTCATTTTTAATCTTTTTTTATCATCTAATCCAACCTTTTTAGCACTTTTTGTATCTATATAATAAAAGGTCAGATTGGTTTTTCATTCAATAAACACGTTCTAACGAGCCTAAATTTACTATGCATTGTATTTTGTTTTTAGGAATTTCCGGGAATCTTGGGAAAACGCGGGAATTCTGGGAATCCCTAGTCAACAAAGGCCTAAAAGCGCCTTTCCTTTGCCATAGAAATTAGTTCAGGTTTTGTCTGCAGACTAAAACAAAAATAAAAACTATTTCGAACTAACAGTGTAAAAACCGTAAGACCGAGTTTATTCAGGAAGTATAAATAACGTCTTACTGTTCTACACGATCTACTTCCTAAAAATCAATTTGGTATTGCTCCAAACAAGCTCTGGATAAAATCCGGACAGTAATACCTATGTCTAATTTCTAAATTAAATCAAA
Source organism: Flavobacterium piscisymbiosum (assembly GCF_020905295.1). Lineage (NCBI taxonomy): Bacteria > Pseudomonadati > Bacteroidota > Flavobacteriia > Flavobacteriales > Flavobacteriaceae > Flavobacterium > Flavobacterium piscisymbiosum. Next base: position 6,230,314 of record NZ_JAJJMM010000001.1, read on the forward strand.
ATGAAAAAATTTATACTATTTATCGCTTTTGCGCTATTGTTCACTATATTTTCTTGTACTCCTGACGAATACGAGAGCCAACCAAAAAAGGATACAGAAAAAGCTGTTAATCACATAAAAGCAACTTATGCTGATGGTCCTGGTGACAAAGGTAACACACCGCCTCCACCGATACCAAAAGATTAATAAATATATACTTTTAGTATCTAATTAATTACTATTTTCGGGGAAAGTAAATTTGTATGTTACGGTCCCCGTTTTTTTCTTTTATTATACTTCTTTTTCTTTTTTCGTGCGAAGAAAAAAAGACCGTTCATACCAACACAGAATTGATCCGAAAAGAGGCCCTTAGTTTACGAAATAAAGGTCTTGAAAATTATAATAAGCAAAACTTTAATACCGCTTTTGATGAGTTTTATAAATCAAAACAACTTTATGAAACTTTAAAAGACGGTGTAAAAAAAGACAGTGCCAATATAGGTTACATACTTATTATGATGGCAACAATTCAGCAAGTCAATGGGGATTATTACGGTAGTAAGGAAACCGTTACCGAAGCATTAGCTTATGTAGAAAAAAATAGTGTTTACACGGCTGAAATAAACAATAGATTAGGCATTGCTGATAAAGAACTTTCTCTTTATGATGACGCTATTCTTTACTATAAAGAATCAGCTAAAGATTATAAAGATCCTCTTGAAAAACAAGCTCCATTTAATAATATTGCAGCAGTTTATATTTATCAAAAGAAATATGATAAAGCAATTGTCCTTTTAGACTCTCTTGTAAATTCTCTTTCAAACAAAGAAATAAAGGATAAAGCTGAACCAAGTGACAAATCCATACTTATAGATAACTTAGGTTATGCCTGTTTTAAGAAAGGAATGGATGAAAAAGGATTTCTTTTAATGAATGAAGCCCTCCAGATCAGAAAAGAGTTTAAAGATACGTATGGAAGTATTCAAAGTTATCTAAATCTTGCCGATTACTATGCAAAAAAGAACATCCAAAAATCTAATGAAAATGCTCTTTCAGCTTACCATATTGCCACAAAACTAAAAAGTGTTGACGAAAGATTAGAAGCACTACAAATTTTAATTTCAAATGATCATAGTGCTCAAAATACTAAATATGTACAAAGCTATTTTACTTTAAACGATAGTATTATTAAGGTTCGAAATAATTTTAAAAATAAATTTGCTAAAATTAAATACGATTCTAAAAAAGAGAAAGATGAAAACGCAAAACTACGTTTAGAAAACGCAGAAAACTTATTATCGCTTCAAAAAGCCACTTATCTACGAATTGTATTTGCCATTGTCTTTGTTTTTCTAGTCATATTGATCTTCATTTTAATACGCTATTACAAAAATAAAAACAAAGCAATAGAATTTAAGACTTCTTATAACACAGAAACCAGAATTGCCAAAAAAATTCATGACGAATTGGCCAACGATGTATTTCATGTGATTGCTTTTGCCGAATCTCAGCCCTTATCTACAGAAAGTACCAAAGAGAATCTACTACAAAAATTAGATGACATTTACGGGCGCGTGAGAGGAATTTCAAGAGAAAACAATAAAATTGACACGGGCACAGATTTTATCAAAAGCTTAAAAGATATGCTTTCGACCTATAATACCAGCGAAAGAAATATCATGGTTACCAATTTAGAAAGTATACACTGGGAAAGTATCGATGAAATAAAAAAGATTACCATTAGCAGAGTTTTACAGGAATTAATGGTGAATATGAAGAAACACAGTCAGGCAAATCTCGTGGTTATAAAATTTGAAAGTGATCCAAAATCAATTGTAATAAATTATAATGATAATGGTAAAGGCTGCGAAAAAACCCAGATGGTAAAAAATGGCCTTCAAAACATGGAAAACCGTATTCAGGCTGTCAAAGGAACTATTAACTTTGACACAGAACCTGATAAAGGCTTTAGAGTAAAAATAAGCATGCCCAAATAACCACAATTTCTACATTGCAATTATAAATACATAGAAAACAAAAAGCCCTTCAGGATTTCTCCCAAGAGGCTTTTTTCTTCAAAAACAATAAAATTATAACCTTCTCAGCTTATAATGTTTCCTCTAAAACAGCAACTGCTTCTTTCCAGTTGTTTACTCTTAAATGATGGGTTTTATTCACGTTATGAAACGCCGTAAACATAATAGGTTTTCCTATACAATAATCCAGGTTTTTACAATGATCATCGATCATATAATCGGTATTGATGATTCTTTTGCTTCCGCATAAAATAATATTTTCCCATTTAATAAAAGGAAAATGTTCGCCAAGCCAGGCTACTTTTTCTGCAAGAGAAACCGGGAATTCTGTGGCAGCAGAAACAATAAAAACCTCGAAATTTTCTTGTAATCTTCTTAAACTTTCAACCGCATCAGGCATTACAGGTAATGATCTAAAAAAATTATCAGCATTCAAAACTTCACGCAAAAGAGTTCTGTCATTAAAAGCTTCTTCTTCTTCCAAACCCTGAATACTTTCTTTCGAAAGACTTGTTCCGTTTGCTTTATTGTAATGTTCTATAAGTTGTACTTCGATATCGGCAAGCACGCCATCCATATCTATGGCAATCGTTTTCTTTTTCATTATCATTTATTTTGCAACAAATTTACGCAAATATTGCAAAGTATTGCAATTTTAACTTATTTTTGCAATATAAATTTGCAACTCATGAAAAAAGAAGAACGTCAAAAAGTGATTTTAGAATACTTATCAAAAGAGCACCGATTAACTTTAACCGAACTTAGCGCGTATCTAAATGTGTCCGAAGATACCATAAGAAGAGATGTAAAAGAACTTTCAGATCAGGGTTTGCTAAAAGCTGTTCGTGGCGGTGCAGTGGCTCCCTCACCTATTCCGTTGCACTTTAGAAACAGAGAAAAACACGATCTTGAAAACAAGAAAATAATTGCCGAAAAAGCAATTTCATTTTTAAAAGACGGACAAGTTGTTTTTATCGATGGAGGAACAACTTCTTTGGCTTTAGTAGCCAGTTTTCCTTATGATTTAAAAATTACCGTTATTACCAATAGTTTTCCGGTGGCCGCATTAGTCGAAGATTTACCCAATATCGAATTGATTTTTGCAGGCGGAAAAATGTGTAAAACTTCTTTTACCACAGCCAGTATCGAAACCATCGATTTCTTCAGGAATTTTAGAGCCGATATTTGTATTTTGGGACTTTGCAGTATTCATCACGAAAGAGGAGTTACAGGAATTTTATACGATGATTCGCAAATTAAAAAGAACATGATTCAGAATTCAAATTTTGTTATTGCGCTGGGTTCTGCCGAAAAAATCGACACTGCCGAATCTTATTTCGTTTGTCCCCTAAAAGATATAAACGTTCTGGTAACTAATATTTCGCCAGATGATGAAACTTTTCATGCATACAAAAAATCCGGTGTAACTATAGTTTAAAATCTTTTGTAGAATTTTGATAAGGAGCTAATCCAGCCATCCACTATATCTTTCCTTGCCTAAAGAAGGCAAGCAAAGGATACCGCTCCTGTCTGGGCTAGGGCACTCATTTTCATAATAAATTTTATAGAACATCCGATTCTTAAATAAAAAAAGCCTTTCAAAATTTTACTCTTGAAAGACTTTTACTTTTACAATACCATTTTAGTTTGGCATTTGCTGAAACAATTCTACCATTATTTTTAATCCGTCCGGAGAATACATCCAATCCATCATTTCTGCAGTTTCTTTTCCTTCAGCTGCAAATCTTTCGAACATTTGCTTCTCATAATCCTCTATTGCCGATTTTACATCCGTAAATTTTCCGTTAGTCAAATTTTCGCTTAAATATAACGCGTCGAGCATAGCTGAGTTTACCCCTTCTCCATTAGGAGGTAATAAATGTGCGGCATCACCAAGTAACGTTATATTAGGATTCGTTTCCCAATATTGATCCAGCGGCATACCGTGTAAAGGCCTTACAACAAATTCGGTTTCATCATAATCAAACAACTCCAACCACATAGTATCCCAATTTGCAAATTCTTTTTTAAACCATTCTAAAATCTCCTTATTATTCTTAAAATCAATTCCGCTTTCTGTAGCCCAGTTTGCAGTTGCTTTCCATCCAATGTAAAAATCCAGGCTACCATCGCCTTTGGCACTTAAAAATAAAGTTTTAGAATCGGCCATCGCCGAAATCTTTCCACCCTTTGTCAGGTTATGCAATTTTGGAGCATTCTTTTCAGAATCAGGAATATTGCACACCAAATAAGTAACACCTGAATAAAAAGGCTTAATTGGCGTAACAAACGGGCGAATTTTCGAGTTGGCCCCATCGGCTCCAATTATAAGATCTACGGTTGCAGTGTTTCCATTTTTAAAAATAATTTCCCAACCATTTTCTTTTTCTTCAAGCGAAACAATATGGCTGTCCCAAACAATTGTATCGGGTTGCAGCGCATCTATTAAGATATCTCTTAAAGGTCCGCGGTCAATTTCCGGTCTAAAAAATTCATCACCAAAATCACCTGTAGATACTTTATCATGATCATCATGAAGAACATTTCCCTTTTCATCAACAACACGATATCGATCATTGTCCGGTCTGTAATTCGCTTTAAAAGCTTCTGTCAAACCCGCTGCTTCAATGGCTTTTAATCCTGATCCATAATGCAAATCAAGCGTTGCACCTTGTAATCTTACATTTCGATTTTCATCTCTTTCATACACTTTTACATTTGCTCCTTTTAGCTGCAAAAGTCTCGCAAGAGTTAATCCACCCGGACCTCCTCCTACGATAGCAATTTTTTTATTTTGTAGTAACATCACTTTAATATTTGTTTTATTACTGCAAAATTATTCTTCAGGCTGTGTATTAAATAGTAAAAATCGGTCGTTTTTGTCTTTGAATAATTCTTTGGGAACAACTCCCGAAAGTCTTTTGACTTCTTTTATAAAATGATTCTGATCCGTAAAATTCAGTTCGGGAAAAAGTCTTCCTTCTTTAATATGTTCCAATGATTCTTTGAACCGTACAATATTACAATACGCTTTTAAGGAAATTCCAAAATGATCATTAAAATAGCGATTGATCTGGCGGCTGTTCCAAAAAACCTTTTCAGACAATTCCTTTACAGACATTGCACCATTCGAAGCATAAATCAATTCAAATAGCTTTTGCTTTCTGGGGTCAATATTGGGCTTAATCAGCGAAATCATTTTTGCTGAAACTTTTTTGTAAAAACACTCAAAATCGCTGAGGTCGTCTTTTGTAATTCCCCAAAAATCAGTTGGCAAAGGATCAACTGTGTTTACTATAGAAGCCGCTTTTACATCCAACAAATATTCGATTGCAAGAAGTTTAAAACTAATAGCAAATAACAGCGTTTTTGGCGGAATTGAACCTTTTGCAGGCTCCGTTTCCAAACCTATTCTTGTTATCTGAAAGGATTCTTCCGGCGAATAAAAAAACGCGATATCGAATCTTCCATTCGGTAAAACAACAATATCATGTGGTGAATCTGAAGTATTTTCAATCATCCAAAAATTTTCTACAAAATCAGAAAGCCTTGGTTCAGGTTTTATTATTCTACGTTTTATAGCGCTATTTATTGTCAAATCTCTCTTTTATTTAAACTCAATTCCTTTATATAAAAATAACCATTTTTATCAGACCAAACCATTCGATCTAATTAATTTCGAGATTTAGCAACATAGCTATAACATACAAAAAACACGTTTTGCTTAGTTAACATCTCTATTCATTAATCAATAAAAAAGCCTTTCAAAATTTTACTCTTGAAAGGCTTTTTCTTCTACAAATTAACAGGCAATATTATTTCCATCCTCCGCCTAAGTCTCTGTAAACATGGACAGCAGCATTTAGTTGTTCTTTTTTGGTATCAACCAATTCTAATTTTGCTTCTAATGCATCACGTTGTGTCATCAACACTTCGAAATAATCAACTCTCGCTGATTTAAACAAATCGTTAGAAACATCAATAGAAGTATTTAAAGCGTCTACTTGTTTCGATTTAAGATCATAACCTTTTTGAAGATTTTCGATTTTAGAAAGCTGGTTCGAAACTTCTAAATAAGCATTCAAAACCGTACGATCGTAGTTATACAACGCCTGAAGTTGTCTTGCATTTGCACTTGCAAATTCTGCTTTGATTGCATTTCTGTTGATCAACGGTGCAGCAAGATCTCCCGCTAACGAGTATAAAATAGATTCCGGAAACGTAAACAAATAAGCAGGTTTAAAAGCTTGCACTCCAAATGCTGCCGAAATATCCAATGATGGATAAAACTCAGCGCGGGCTACTTTTACATCTAATTTTGAAGCTACCAATTCTAATTCGGCTTGTTTTACATCAGGACGATTCGCCAATAATTGAGACGGAATTCCTGAACTTACAGCAGCCGGCAATAAACTCAAAAAGTTATTGCTATTTGTTCTCTTGATTTCCTGTGGATATCTACCCAACAAAAAGTTGATCTTATTCTCTGTTTCTTTGATTTGCTGCAAAATTCCAAACTCCAAACTTTGCGAAGTCAAAACCTCTGCTTCAAATTTCTTAACCCCTAATTCTGTTGCTCTTGCAGCCTGCTTTTGGATTTTTACAATTTCTAAAGCATTGGTCTGCAATTTGATTGTTTGTTTTACAATATCCAACTGCGTATCTAAGGCCAATAATTCGTAATAAGAATCGGCAACTTCAGCAATAAGGTTGGTAATCACAAAGTTTTTACCTTCAACAGTAGCTAAATATCTGTTTAATGCCGCTTTTTTAGAATTGCGTAATTTTTTCCAGATATCCACTTCCCAATTGGCGTAAGCCGAAATAGTAAAATCTCCTAACGGATCAGGAGTTTCTACACCCGGTTTAATTTCGGTAGTAGCATCACCCGCACCCTGACTGGTATATCTACCTACTTTTTCTACTCCAGCTCCGGCGCGAACACCAACTGTTGGTAATAAAAGTCCTTTTTTTACACGAATATCATTTTTAGCAATTTCAATTTCCTGTAAAGTGATATTTAATTCCTGATTGTTTTTCAGGGCAACATCAATTAAATCAACCAGATTTTGATCTTTAAAGTAATCTTTCCAGACTAAAGCTGAGGTATTATTGTTTGCGTCCTGAGTTTGGGTTGTTGTACCAAACGATTCAGGAACTGGTGTACTGGTTGTAGGTGCTGCCTCAGGCGCAGGGGCTTTACACCCTGCTACCGTAAGACATATACCTAACGCAATACCATATTGATATGATTTGAATTTATACATGATTGTTATCAATTTCTTCTGTTAATGGATTTTCTTCTTCATGTTTTACCAATTTATATTTCTCTGCAATTTTGGCAAAAATGAAATACAAGCCCGGAATTACAAATACCCCACAAATAGTACCTATAAGCATACCTCCGGCAGCTGCAGTACCAATGGTTCTGTTACCAATTTTACCCGGACCAGTAGCAAAAGCAAGTGGCAATAATCCCGCAATAAAAGCAAAAGAAGTCATCAAAATAGGACGGAACCTCGCTTTCGCCCCTTCCATTGCGGCTTCAAGTACTGATCTTCCTGCTGCATGTCGCTGTATGGCAAACTCTACAATCAGTACGGCATTTTTACCTAGTAAACCAATAAGCATTACCATCGCTACCTGAGCATAAATATTGTTTTCTAATCCTGTTAACTTTAACAATAAGAAAGCTCCAAAAATACCTGCCGGTAAAGAAAGAATTACTGATAATGGTAAAATAAAACTCTCATATTGAGCTGCTAATACCAGATACACGAATCCTAAACAGATCATGAATACCCAAATTGCCTGATTACCCTGAGCCACCTCATCTGCAGAAATACCTGCCCAGTCAATATCATATCCTCTAGGCAATTTTTTAGCTGCAACTTCCTGAATTACTTTAATTGCTGTACCAGAACTATACCCTGCAGCGGCAGAACCACTAATTTGTGTAGAAGTATACATGTTGTGTCTCGTAATTTCTGAAAGTCCGTATACTTTTTCTAATCTCATGAAAGCCGAAAAAGGAACCATTTCATCACGATTATTTTTAACATAAAGTTTTAAAATATCATCTGGCTGAGCACGATATTCCGGAGAAGCCTGAACAATTACTTTATAGTTAATTCCGTATTTAATAAAACTAATTTCGTAGTTACTACCCACAAGAGTTGACAAAGTATTCATAGCGTTTTCGATTGAAACTCCTTTTTGCTGTGCCATATCATTATCTACTTTCATCATGTACTGAGGGAAACTAGAGCTATAGAAACTAAATACGTTAGATAATTCGGGATGAGTGTTTAACTCTTTCACAAAATCATTATTTACCTGCTCCATTTTTTTGTAATCATTAGAACCTGTTTTGTCTAACAAACGAAGCTCAAATCCTCCGGCAGCACCATATCCTGGTACAGCAGGCGGTTGAAAGAATTCGATATTAGCTCCCGCAATATCTTTAGATTTCTCTTCTAATTCGGCCATAATCTCAAGAACAGAATGCTTTCTGTCACTCCAGTCTTTAAGGTTAACCAAACAAGTTCCTGAGTTTGATCCCGTACCTTCAGACAGAATTTCATAACCTGCCAATGAAGAAACGGATTTTACTCCATCTATCTTTTCAGCGATTTTCTGTAATCTTTCTGCAATATTATTGGTTCTTTCTAATGATGAACCCGGTGGTGTCTGAATTACAGCATAAAACATACCCTGATCCTCATTCGGGATAAACCCGGAAGGAACGGTACTACTAATCAACCATGTTCCGGCGCAAAACCCAAGAAGTGCAATAATAGTAACAGCTCTTCTGTTTACAATTTTACCTAATAGATTTTGGTATTTGCCTTGCGCTAAATTGAATTTATTATTAAAACCATCTATAAATACATTTACAGGGGTTTTCTTTTTAACCTCACCATGATTGTTTTTTAACATCATCGCACAAAGCGCCGGTGTCAAAGTCAAAGCCACAATACCAGAAAGGATAATAGCCGTTGCCATAGTTACAGAGAACTGTCTGTAAAATACCCCAACAGGACCAGACATAAATGCAACCGGAATAAATACCGCTGCCATTAAGAATGTAATCGCTATAATCGCTCCTGCAATTTCGTGCATCGCTTTTTTAGTTGCTTTGAGTGGCGAGAGATGTTCTTCCTCCATCTTGGCGTGAACAGCTTCGATTACAACAATCGCATCATCGACGACGACCCCAATAGCTAAAACTAAAGCAAATAATGTGATTAAGTTTAATGAAATATCAAAGAATGTCATGAAGACAAACGTACCTATCAATGATACCGGTACCGCAATTGCCGGAATAACCGTCGAACGCCAGTCTCCTAAGAAAAGGAATACTACAATACCTACCAGAATAAAAGCTTCAACAAGTGTGTGAATTACTTTTTCGATAGAAGCATCAAGGAATTTAGAAACGTCATACGAAATTTCATAATCCATTCCTTTAGGGAATCTTTGCTTAATTTTTTCCAATTTAGCTTTTACCTCCTCAATAACCTGATTGGCATTACTACCAAATGATTGTTTCAATACAATAGCCGCAGAAGGTCTACCATTTAAGTTCGAATAGATATCGTACATCGAACTACCAAATTCTACTTTCGCAACATCTTTCAAGCGTAAAAGTTCCCCGTTAGCGTTTGATTTTACCACAATATTCTCATATTGCTCTTTGGTTGTAAAACGTCCTGAATATTTTAATACATATTCAAATGCCTGAGAACGCTTACCGGAACTTTCTCCCGTTTTACCAGGCGAAGCTTCTAAACTCTGACTTGATAATGCTTCCATTATTTCATCTGCAGAAATTTTATAAGCCAACATACGATCCGGTTTTAACCAAATACGCATTGCATATTCACGTGTTCCTAAGATATCTCCGGAACCAATACCATTTACCCTTTTCAATTCTGAAAGTACGTTGATATCAGCATAATTGTACAAGAACTTCATGTCGGTATTTTTGTCTGTACTGTAAAGATTCACATACATCAACATACTCGGCACTTCTCGTGTAATTTTAATACCTTCTCTAATAACTAATGGAGGTAGCTTATTAGTAACCGAAGCTACACGGTTTTGAACGTTAATCGCAGCCTGATTAGGATCTGTTCCTAAGTTAAACACTACTTTTATAGTAGCTTCACCATCATTTCCCGCATCAGAAGCCATATATTTCATTCCGGGAACCCCATTTAAGGCTCTTTCCAGAGGAATTACAACAGCTTTGATCATCAATTCACCATTAGATCCTGGATAATCTGCGGTAACATTCACCATTGGTGGTGAGATTGTAGGGAACTGTGTAATAGGTAAACTTAATACCGACAATACCCCTAAAAAGACAATTATAAGCGATATTACTATCGACAATACAGGTCTTTGAATAAATTTATTAAACATTTTTATATTTTTTTAATGATTAAACCTATTCTGCTTTTACGCGCAAATGATTGATAACCGTTTGAGGAGCTTGGTATTCGAATGTGATTTTATCGTTTTCTTTTACTTTCTGAACTCCTTCAAGTAAAATCTTGTCGTTTTCAGTAAGTCCGGTCTTTATAACATATAAATCAGGGATTTCACCTGTAATTGTAATTTCTCTTGAATTCACTTTATTGTTTTTATCAACAACAAAAACATATTTTTTATCCTGAATTTCGTAAGTCGCTTTTTGCGGAATTACGATAGCATTTTTAAGAGGAACCATCATCTGAACTTGTCCTGTTTCGCCGTTTCTAAGTAATTTTGCTGAATTAGGGAATCTTGCTCTAAATGCAATATTTCCGGTTTCATTATTAAATTCACTTTCGATAACTTCTACGTTTCCTTTTTCTTTAAAAATATCTCCATTCGCTAAAACAAGGCTAACTTTATTGTCAGCACGATCTTTTACGTCTGTTTGGTATTGTAGATATTCAGGTTCTGATACATTGAAGTAAGCAAACATCTGACTGTTGTCTGAAAGACTTGTCAATAATTCGCCTTCGTCGATAAGACTTCCTAATTTTAAAGGGATACGGTCAATAGTTCCGTCAAACGGAGCTCTGATTTCAGTAAATGATAAGTGAAGTTTTGCCAATGCAACCTCAGCTTTTGCAGATTGCAGTTTTGCCTGGGCCACACTTAATTCGTTTTTAGAAACGATATTTTTATCAGCCAGTAATTTTGAATTTTGCAATTCAATTTCTACTGATTTTTGTTCAGCCTGTGCTTTAAGCAATTCAGCCTGATACATGTTTGGCATAATTTTAAACAACAGCTGTCCTTTTTTTACAAACTGTCCCTCATCAACATAAATATTTTGTAGAAACCCTTTTTCCTGGGCGCGAAGTTCGATGTTTCGAACAGATTTAATTTGCGAAACATACTCCTTCGTAAACGAAGTATCAATTCTAACCGGATTGGTCACGGTGAATTTTTCTGCTTCTTCTTTTTCTTCTTTTTTAGTTGTACAACTAGTGAGGCACACAAGGGCAAATAAGCCTGTGAACAAGATAATTCTTTTCATGATTTTAATGGAAATTAAGCGATTGAATGCTTGGAATACAGTGATTCCTTTAGATGAAAAAATGCATCAGGCAGCCTTAGTTATAACTTAACTTTCATACAAGAAGAAGTAAAAAAAATATACATCAACAAGATATGCAGGATTACAACTTAGGTAACCGATGTATACTGTTGAATCAAATTCTTAAAACCTGTTGGGTAATGTAAATAGGATTTGACTGGCCACAGAATGGCACGAAGATTTTAAAACGATTGTAATCATTTACAATAGTCTGACTTGAAAAGGAAAGATACCAATTGTCAAGTAAACTGTAGTTTGTTGCAAAAAACTTGTTCGTAAGTCCATCTCGAAGATCATCACTTCCAAGATATTCTTCCTCAAGATCTACATCGGCATCTTCAATGATTGAACTGCCCTGATCCTGATTAGTGAATTTCACTCGGTGCTTTTTCTCAAGAGTATGATGATGAAAGTTTTTAGGAGTACCCGCATTAAGATATTGCCCTCCGCCAAGCAGAAGCAAATTCATGAATACTAAAAATACTATTAACTTTCTCATTTGGGTGCGAAAGTAAGCAAAGTATCGAAACAAAAAAAGATTTTTTTATAAGCTTTAACATTTAACAAAAACGAAAACGTTTTCATTGATTTTTTATTTACGAAATATATTAAATCGCTATTTTTTTATGTTCAATTATCTTAAAAATCCTTAATAAAAACAAGTTTAATATGAGAGAAAAAGATTACTCGTTAAAAATCATCAAAAACACAATTATTTGATATTGTTTATTTTAATTCAATAATTTCGCTTATAGTTTTCTAATAAAATTTCCATTATTGTAAATTTCTGATTTGCTTTAACAAAAGTTTTATGAGTATCTTTCATTCCAAATTTCTCATAAAAAGTTTTTTTACTTGTTCTGGCATTGCACCACATTTTGTTCAAATTCTTTTCTTTTGCTAGCTTCAAAATATAGTTTAGAAGCTGAGAAGCAATTCCTTTTCCCTGAAATTCTTCTAAAGTGGCTAATTTTCTAAATTGCATTTCATCATCAACTATAAAGCAGGAAACGATCGAAACTAGTTTTTCCTGATCAAAAACACCAAAATGCAATCCTAGATTATCTTCTTCTAATTGTACAAATTCAAAGGGCTCATCCGGCCACATTACTTCATGCCTGATTTGCCAGGTTTGCGAGGCTTCAATTGCTTTTATTTCCATAAATCATTTATTTCATCAACTGTACAAATTTACAGGATTTGCGAATCATATTTTTCTCATGAACCAAAAACACATTTCACTCACTATCAAAAACATACATCAAATAAATAAGATAAATCATTCTTTTCTGAGTAATAATATTTATTTTTATGCTATCTAAAAATAAATCCAGATATGAAAAAATTCATTTTAGCAGCATTATTATGTATTAGTGTAAATGGTTTTGCACAATTGATACAATTTGGACCTCAGTTTTCTTATAATATTACTTCTCCACTTACCGATGATTTTAGCTCAAAAAGCTCCGGAACTGGATATGGCGTTGCGGGATTTGCAAGAGTAAATTTATTGCTTTTTTATGGACAGGCAGAATTTGGTTATGCTAAATCAGAATTTAGTCTTTCGCAAACCGGAATTGGAGAAACTGAATATAAATTATCAGGAACTGATGCAACTCTCCTTATTGGTTTTAAAGTAGTTCCTTTAGGAAAATTAGGAAATGTTCGAATTTTTGCCGGATATAACTGGAAAAGTTACTCTGATATTAAAGCCAATAATAGTTTGAATTATATTGCTTTTGAAAAAAACAACAGTAGTATTCTTGGCGGAGTTGGTGTAGATTTATGGAAACTGACTTTAGATTACAGATACCTCGCCGGAGTTACGGATCTTGATCCTTCTGGCAGAAATATAAAAACTGCAGTTTCTAATATTTCGCTTGGTTTTAAGTTTTTATAAAAAAGAAATTAAACATAAAAAAAGGGAATCTGATTATCTTAGATTCCCTTTTTTCTTATTTTACTTTAACATAAAAACGTTCTATGTTATCGTTTTCTATTTTCTCAACACCGTTATCGCTTGTTTTACCAACATTTATTACACGAAGTTCATCTGATTTTTCATTAATCGAACAATTCCATATTGTCCCATCTGATAAAATTACATCCGAGAATAATGCATCAGATTCATGTTGATTATAATAAACCAAAGGTTCTGATTTGATGACTTTCTTTTCCTGAGTTTTTTTATTTTTCTCAAAAAACAAAATTTCAGTTGGCATAATTGTAATAAATTCCTCAACATCTTTTTCTACACTACTTGCGTTTTGGTTAGATGCCCAAACCGGTTTATCTCCGTTCATTTTCCAGGTTCCTAAAGCCTGAGTCAAAATAGCCTGTCTCAAAACAGTTTTCAAAGTATCTACTTTTTGAATGGATTCTTTACCAATTTCGGTATCAGGTTTAATTTTGGAAGCAAGATGAAATAAATCAAGGGCTTTTTTAAAATCAGCTTTTTTATAATACGAAACAGCTAATTCGTATCGGCTTTTTTGAAATGCAGTTTTAGAATCGTTTTGAGCAATTGTTTTAGAGACAATTAATAAAACAATTAAGAGTAAAAGTTTTTTCATTTTTTGTAGTAGGTTTTATTTTTTTTGCAAACCTAGTTTTTTAATTCTAAAACTTTTACCGCATTTCTTATTTTTTTTACCAAAAACTTTCCTGCATTAAGTAAAAAAGAGAGAATCTAAATAGCTAGATTCTCTCTTTTAATAGGTAGGAATAAAGTAAGCAGGACTAACTTAAACCGAAAATGAATGTAAAATCTCCATTGCTTTTTCCACATCTTTTTGATTAACAAAAATATGATCATGATAATATGCCGCAACAACATTACAACTGATTCCTTGCTCTGAAAGCGCTTTCGAAAATGCAGCCGTAAGACCAACAGCTTCTAATGAAGAATGTACTGTAAGCGTTATCCAGGACATTACAACCGAATAATCTAATTGTAATTGATCGGCGATTTCTTTTTTTAGAATTAATGTAATAGCTTCTTTTTCTTTGAATAACATTACAACGTTATTCAAATCCAGATTTTCAAATTTCTCTACTTTACAAAAAACATAATCACCTGAAACGTGTTCCGGTTTCATACTTTTAAGCAATATTTCTAAATCTTTTTCTCCCGACATGGTTACATATTATTTTACAATCAAAGTATTATTCGATGGCGTGGCATCCATAAAAATACCGCCGTCTAAAGATACTTGCTTGATTTGTTTTTTATTTTTTAATGCAATAGTGGCTCTTTTTTGATTGGTTTTCCAGATTTCCGGAGTCTGATGTATAGTTTCTGTCGAATTATCTGCATAAACAACATTTACATCAAAAGGAACTGCAAAACCACCAACGTTTTCTACTGAAACTACATTCTTAGCAACATTTTTGACTGAAAGATCTATGTAATTATTCGTGAAAAACCAGTTATTAAAAAACCAATTCAGATTTTGTCCTGAAGCGGAATTAATCGAATTAAAATAATCCCACGGAATAGGATGTTTACCATTCCAGTTATCCATATAAGCATGAAGGGATTTTTTGAACAAATCATCTCCAAGCAAATCTTTTAAAGCAATATAAGAAAGGGATGCTTTACCATATGAATTATTACCATAACCAGAATCTGACAACTGTGATGACATAGTGATGATTGGCTGATCTTCTTCGGTTGATGGATCATTTATGTATTGTTGTACCCGAAATTCTTTATAAAATTTATCGGCAGCTTCTTTTCCGTGTTCTGCAATTCCAATTAAGTATTCAAAAGTCGTTGCCCAGCCTTCATCCATAAAAGCATAACGCGTTTCGTTGATTCCCATATAAAACGGAAAATAAGTATGTGCCACTTCGTGATCCTGAACCAGTTGTGCAAAAACAGGATCTCCCATTTGCGAATCATTACACATCATTGGGTATTCCATATCTGCAAAACCCTGAAAAGCAGTCATTTTAGAAAACGGGTACGGAATTCCCGGCCAGTTATTAGAAAACCAATCCAATGCATATTGATTGTTCTTGATCGAGTTCACAAAATCAGTTCCAGTTACATCATAAGCTGCTTGTATACTGGCTCGTCGATTTGTTTTTTTATCTACAACAACACTACCGGCATCCCACAAGTAGTGATCACTTAAACCAAAACAAACATCTGTGATATTTTTGGCTTCAAATTTCCAAACATTCCATTCGTTTTGTTTCGTTACAACGCCACTTTTCATTTCCTGTTCATTGGCAATGTGCAAAACTTCATCTATTGTGTATGATTTTTTTAAACGTGAAGCAAATTCAGGCTGCAAAACCTCGTCCGGATTTAATAAATCACCCGTGCCATAAACCACATAATTTTTTGGCGCTTTTACAGAATAGCTATAATCATTAAAATCATTATAAAACTCCTGACCTGAAGTATGAGGCAGATCATCCCATTTATTGTAATCATCAAAAACAGAAACGCGAGGATAGCTATATGCTACAAAAAATGTCGAGTTATCGATTTGCCCTTCTCTTCCGCTAAGTTTTGATAAAGGATAATTCCAATCCATATCAATTGTAATTTTGCCATGCGGAGGTAAAGGTTTTTTCATTTTTACCACTCCTACTGTCCCCCAGTTTTTAGCATCTTCCTTATAAACTATTCCTTCAATTTTTAAAGCTGTAATTGTTAAACCATCGGTAAAAAAATCATCACTATTTTCTACCGCTCGTTGTGAGTTTTTTTTATGAATATTATTCACAAATCTAATTCGTAAATTTTTTAACGTATCATTACTATTGTTTTCATATACAATAGTTTCGGTTCCGCTAACAATTTTTGTAATGGCATTTACCTGAAGTGCGATAGTATATTTTCCATGATTTTGCCAATAATTTTTACCCGGTTTTCCGTCCATAGAGCGAACGCCTTTGGTATACGACTCTTTAATATTCCGTGGCATATACAACTCTTGTGCAAAGCTATTTTGGGCCAAAAAGGCAAAGACTATAAATAGTAATTTGATTGATTGTTTTTTCATAAACTGTTTTTAAGATTTTGATGATTAATTGATTATAACATTAGTTGATGTTTTTCTTTTAAAGTTACAATTCTATATAAAAATATAGTATTTCAAAACAAAAAAACATCTGATTCTTAAAAAGAAAAAGATGTTTATAAATTTAATGACAATAATTATGAACCCAAATTTTATTTAATTCTAGTATAGTAAAACTCCTTATTCTCTATTTCAATCACTTTTCTGCCTGAAGAAGTTACATTACCGGTATGAATTAGACGAAGACTATTTAAAGATTCATCTATTATAAAAGTCCATAATTCGTTTCCTGAATTTATCATTTCTGTCACAGAATTAGTATTATCAAAACCATCATAAAATTTAATTTCATCTGTTTTGAGTAATATTGTTTCTTTTGTTTTTATATTTTTGACATAATACGCAACTTCCTGATTGGTAATTACCATCAAAGTATCATTAAGTTTACTATTTTTTAAATCTTTGCGTGTCCAGATTGGTTCGCTACCATTTAGATTCCATTTTCCTATTATTTTATTAATGAGGTTTTCTCTAAGAATAGGTTTAATTCAGTCGATTTTATTTTTTGACTTTTTTCCAATTTCCGATTTGGGATTTATTTTGTAGGCAAATAAAAGAGGTTCTATGGCTTTATTGAATTGTTTTTTCTGGAAGTAAGATAATCCTAAATTATATTTATTTTCCTGAAGCCATATTTTTTGATCATTTTGAGACCAGGAGTTTAATGCGAATAAGAGAAGAAATATAATTGTAATTTTTTTCATTTTTGACTTCATTTTTATTAATTAAAAAAGTAGTAAAAATAATACAATTAAATCATTTAACAAGAAAATACTTTTTTATATTAAAAATAAAAACCGTCTAATTCTAAAAAAGAAAAAGACGGCATCTACAATTAATATATAACCTTGATCGCTACAAAATATAATCGGTATTAATAAAATTCGACTCTTTGCTATTTAGCAATTCCTGAAGAATTTCATTATTATAAGCGATATCTTTTGAAGCTACAAACGTACGGATTGAGAATGAACGTAATGCATCCGGAATACTCAATGTTCCTACAGCAGAATCTTTACGACCTGTAAACGGGAACGCGTCCGGACCTCTCTGGCAAGAACTGTTGAGGTTTACTCTACAAACCAAATTCACTAAAGAGTCAATAAGCGGTGCTAAAGTCTTGATATCTTTACCAAACAAACTTACTTGTTGTCCGTAATTAGACTCTGCCATATCTTCTAGTGGCTCATTGATATCTTTAAAAGCAATAATTGGCACTACTGGTCCAAATTGCTCTTCGTGATACACACGCATATCTTTGTTTACAGGATATAAAACAGCTGGAAAAATATAATTCTCAGAATGTTTTCCTCCTTTTTCATTTAATATTTTTGCTCCTTTATGAGTAGCATCATCAATTAATCCCTGAATATAATTTGGTTTTTCAGTTTCAGGAAGTGGTGTTAATGAAGCTCCTTTTTCCCATGGATTTCCAAATACCAAACCATCTACTTTTTCAGCAAAACGCTTGTTAAATTCATCAACAATAGATTCATGTACATATAATACTTTTAAAGCCGTACAACGCTGACCATTGAAAGACAAAGATCCCGCAATACACTCCTGAATAGCCAAGTCTAAGTCGGCATCCGGTAATATAATCGCTGGGTTTTTAGCCTCTAATCCTAAAATCAAACGTAATCTGTTTTTATTTGGATGCTGATCCTGCAAAGCAATTGCAGATTTACTATTTCCAATTAAAGCCAAAACATCAATTTTTCCTGATTTCATGATAGGAGAAGCTACTTCACGGCCTCTACCATAAACAATATTGATAACCCCTTTTGGAAAACTGCTTCTGAAAGCTTCTAACAATGGCGAAATACATAAAACACCATGTTTAGCAGGTTTAAAGATTACAGTATTCCCCATAATTAAAGCTGGAATCAACAATGAGAAAGTTTCATTAAGAGGATAATTGTATGGTCCAAGACACAATACAACCCCCAGAGGTCCGCGGCGAATCATAGCATTTACACCTTGTACTTTTTCAAAATGCGAACTACGTCCGTTTAGTTCTTTATAACTTGCAATAGTATCGTAAATATATTCTACTGTTCTGTCAAATTCTTTTTCAGAATCTCCAAGATTTTTTCCAATTTCCCACATCAAAAGCTTCACCACTTCCTGACGGGTTTCTTTCATTTGCCTTACGAAATTTTCCATGCATTTAATACGGTCTACGACCTTCATGGTTGGCCATAAACCCTGACCTTTATTATAAGCCGCATTAGCAGCCTCAACAACTTCGGTAGCTTCTTTCTCGGCCATAAACGGAATTGATCCCAATAATGTTGGCGTATATTTTTCTGTAGATGAAATGGTCGAAAATACTGGAGTAGTTTGTCCTGTCCAAGGTTTTAATTCGCCATTTACAAGATAAGTATCTTGATTTATAAGGGTTTTAATCTCGTATTCTTCCGGTATTAAACTCATAATCTGGTAATTTTATGTTTGGTTATTAATAGTTTATTAAAAGAAAAAAGAGGCTTTTTGCGCCTCTTCATTTTGTTTTTATGGATTTATGGTTTCGCCTTCCCAGTCCAGTATACCTCCAAGCAGGTTGTAGGCATTATTTATACCTAACTCATTCATAACCTGACATGCTTTAGCACTTCTGGCTCCAGAACGGCAATACACATAATAATTTTTATTTTTATCCAGTTCTTCGATTTCGTAAATAAAACCTTGTCCTTTATTGATATCAATGTTTACGGCATTCTCGATATAACCGTCATTAAATTCGTCTTCAGTTCTTACGTCCAGTATAACTGCATTCTCGTCAGCAGCAAGCTGATTAACCCAATCTTCTTGTGATAAATTCATAGTATCTGTTTTTTGTAAAATTACGACGTTTCTATTAATTAAAAACGTGCTCAATGCGATTTCGATTATTATTCTCAGAAAACGTTTTAGAGAAAGTATTATAATCAGTGAAAGACAAATTTACTTACTATTTTTAAAATTACAGTCTATAAAATCGATAGAAAATAGGATTTTTTCATTTTCATAAAATGCATCTTAAATATAGTTTTCTGACAATTTATGCCATTTCAATCTGCTATCTTTGTATAAAATTATATGTTTTAATTTTAATTTGATAAAAAAACTTAGTCACTGATGACACAAATTTTCACAAATTCAATGTCTAAAAAAGGAGAATTAAACATATAACTTTTAAAATTTTACCATTAAGAGATTAAGTTTCATTAAGCTTTAAATCTTAATTTTTCTTTATTTCTTAATGGTAGAAAAAAACTTTATTTTTAAAATAAACTCAATGCAAAACTCACTTAAAAATATATTTCCTAATTTTTCTAACGAACTCATTTCGACTATTGAAGAAAACGGAAGTCTGCAAGATTTTGAAGCCGGAACAATCTTAATGCGAACCGGACAATACATAAAAAACACCGTTTTGATCACCAAAGGAAAAATCAAAATCTATCGCGAAGGCGAAGATGGCGGCGAGTTTTTGATGTATTATCTGCAACCCGGACAAGCTTGTGCCATTTCGATGATTTGTACCGCCAAAAGTGAGAAAAGCCAAATCATGGCCAAAGTAGTCGAAGATGTTTCGGTTATGATGATTCCCTTGCAAATGATGGACAAATGGATGATGGAGCACAGAACCTGGTACGAGTTCGTCATCGAAACCTACAGAAGCCGTTTTGAGGAAGTTCTCGAAGTCGTAGACAACATCGCTTTCCGTTCTATGGATGAGCGTTTGGAATTTTATCTTAAAAGACATTCTGATGCCTGCGGATGTTCTGAAGTAAATCTTTCACACCAGGAAATCGCAACTGAACTAAATACTTCACGTGAAGTCGTATCCAGATTGCTCAAAAAAATGGAACAAAGAGGTTTGGTTAAACTTAACAGAAACCAAATTGAGTTATTAAACACGAATTTCACGAATTAACACTAAGTTTTTTTTTATTTTAACCATTAAGATATTAAGAAAAATTAAGCCCAACTGCTTAATTCCCTTATTACAGATTAAGATAAAAAAGCTAAACTTAACTTTCTTAATATCTTAATGGTAAAATTAATATCTAAAGACAACGGTTGTCACATTGAGCGAAGTCGAAATGCTTTGCGGGTTCTCGACTTCGCTCGAACTGACAGATCAATTCGTGCAAATTTGTGTTTATTTTTTTTATGTGATAAATGTTACTGTAGATTTCTTTTTATCCAAGCACCTTTGCATTAAAACAAATGCAATGGAATATTTAGGATATTTTGCTTCGATTATTATCGGGATTTCGCTGGGCTTAATTGGCGGAGGCGGATCGATTTTAACCATTCCTATTTTAGTGTATTTGTTTAAGGTAAATCCTGAGCAAGCTACATCGTATTCTTTGTTTATCGTAGGAGTTACAGCCATGTTTGGGAGTTATAGCCATTATAAAATGGGAAATCTAAAGCTGAAATCGGCATTGTATTTTGCCATTCCTTCTGTGATTTCGATTCTGATTATTCGTGAAGTTATTTTTCCGCAGATTGCTTCAACCTTATTTTCTATTGCTTCCTATTCTGTTTCGAAAGATTTTCTGATTATGATTATTTTTTCGGTTTTGATGATTACAGCGGCAATCTCCATGATTAGAAAAAATAAACCCGAAATAAAAGCAACCGAAACCAATTACATTCAATTAAGTATAATAGGTTTCGTAGTCGGGATCATAACCGGATTTCTGGGTGCCGGCGGTGGATTTCTAATCATTCCTGCCCTGCTCTTTTTTGCCAATTTACCTATGAAACAAGCCGTAGGAACATCATTACTGATTATTACCATCAATTCAACCATAGGTTTTGGAGGCGATTTATACATTGGTACACCTATAAATTATCCGTTTTTATTGGGAGTTTCTGCAATGGCGCTTTTCGGAATGATTATCGGGAGTCAGCTTTCGAAAAAAATCGACGGAACGAAACTCAAGCCTCTTTTTGGCTGGTTTGTTTTGGTGATGGGATTTTATATTATTACCAAAGAGCTTTTGTTTTAAGTTTTTCTTGTTTCTCGCAGATTTAGGAGATTCAGCAGATTTTTTTTATAACTTTAATTTGTAGATAAAAATGGGGAAACGAATACTGCTTCCCCATTCTTTATTCTTTGTTCTTTGTTCTTTATTTCCACCAATGGTAGTAATTATGCAATCCGTCATATTCAAATCCACAACGCGGATATAATATATTGCCTATGTCATTTGTTTTTTCGGTTTCCAGCATCAAACCGCAGGCATTTGTTTCCTCACACCATTGCTTACTTCGGTCAATTAAGGCTACCGAAAGCCCTTTGCCTCTATAATCAGGATGTACAAAAAGATCACTTAACAGCCATTGTTTTTGCAATTTGGTATAATGAAATAATTTGTAGAGCTGTACAAAGCCAACCGCTTTTTCGCCCACAATTGCTAAAAAAACATCCGACTCATTGTTTAATAATCGCTCTTTCAGAAATGCTTTTCCTTTTTCGACATCAGATTCCTGACGGTAAAAAACACGATAAAGGTTAAAAAGTTCCGCTGCTTCGTCAAGGTCTTCAATACTTGCTTTTTTGATTTGGTAATTCATTGTTTTTAAATATTTTGATTAAAAAGCGAAAGTATCCTAAAGAGCAAGCTCCCTTATAGTCCAGTTTATACAAAACAAGATCATCCAGTATTTACAACGTCAAAAAGACCTTTTTGTAATGAATAAATCAACAAATGATTTTTCTGTAAATCAATTCTTATTTAAGTTTAGAACTTTGATGAAGAGAAAAAATCCGTTTATTACTGAGAATAAACGAATTTTTATATTTTGGGCGTTTTCGCCGCGACGAACGGGCTATCCGCTAACAGACTCGGGTAAAAATAAATATTTTTAGAATTTCATTAATAAATTTAATTCCATTTCTGATTCATTCTTAATTCAAATAATAATTCATACAATTTTCTCAAACTGTAACTTCCTACTATTCCATAATCCTCAATAATTTTTTCTTTACCATTATCATATGTAATTTTCAGAATTGAACTACCACTATCTTCTTCATATAACATGTTTTTATTTTGAAAATTTGCAAAATTCATGTATTCTAATAGTGCCAAAATTTGGTTATAATTTTCTTCTGTAATTACAGTTTTGAAAGTACCTTCCCTATTGTTATTGAAAAAAGACGACATTTTCTTCATATTTTCTTCCTCTGTTCCAAAATTAAAACGTTCAGCAAAAAAAGTTGAATTTCTTTCTTTATCAATTACTAATGAAAATACTGGACAAGTTCCATAACAGCCAGAAGTTGAAAACTCTATTTTTTCGATAGAATGCTTTACTGGTCGCTTATTATAATCAATAAATCCATCATATTTATAGATTAATGTGTGCTGTTCTACATTATTGCCTTTAGCACTCAAAACTCCTCTTCTCCGGTTATAAATTTGTAATACCGTTTGATTATTTTTCTGTGCAATCTTTGGAACAAAACATCCGTCACCTAAATTAATATTATGAATTTTTACCGAATCTTTTGGAAAACTCATCAAAACTAAAGAACAGAAGTTGCATCTAATACTTCTTGATTCATCACAATTATGGTCATCTCCTATTAGTAAAAAATCTACCAAACCATTATTATCAAAATCTGCTTTATAATAATATTCATTGATTTTAAGAGAATCACCTATTCTTCTACAGATAGAATCTTGAGCATCGCCTTCAGGCGCAAAATCATGTATTTTTTTTAGCTCAAATTTTGCAAATCTTTTACTACTTACACGAACATAATTTTCTATTTCCGTTTTACTTTTTAATGTAATGCTTTCATTTTTCTGAGAATAGCAATTTATAAAAAGGATTTGTATGGTTATGAAAATTATTCTTTTCATGATTAAAATTTAAAATATAATTCGTCCTTTTTACACATCCCGAACAATCTAATGCTCCCCATACCCAACATCATCCATCTTCCCGCTAAAAACTCTGTACTGAATAATAAAATAAATAATCACCAGAAACAAAGCAATAAAGAACCAACTCATTCCGGCGTTTAATCCATATTCTCCTGCGGCAGTATTATAAATCGTCAATGACGGATTAACATTATTTGTAGAAGGTAAAACATTCGGGAAAATCGAAACGGCTGTTGAAGCAAATCCGCCTACCAAGAACAGAGTTGAAAACAAAAATCCCATTCCGTCTTTTTGCCACGAACGAACTTTGAATAATCCCAAAATACCAACAAAAGTCATTAACGGAAAAAACCAAAGAATTGGATTTTCTACGAAATTATGAAACGGTTTTGGCTCAATAAAATGCCAGATTTGCAGCGAAATACAAACTAAAACCAATAAAACAATATTCAGTTTAAAAACTACATTCTTAAGTTTTGGGTTCAATGCCGAATTCGTTTTATAAATAATCCAGTTCGCACCATGAATTGTCAGCGCAACAACACTTACAATTCCCAGAAAAAGTGTAAACCAGTCTATAATTCCCAACTCATTTGCCTGCGGACTAAAAGTTGGATTCCATAAAGGCAAAAAGAAAAAATGTGCTTCTTGCGTCGAAACTCCATTGGTTACCATTCCTAAGTTTACACCACGAACAATATTTCCTAAAGCAATCCCAAAGAATAAAGCCAAAAGCAAACTGGCGATCCCGAAAGCTTTATCCCAAATGGCTTCCCACATAGGGTGATGCACTTGCCCGCGCATTTCTAAGCCTATCGCACGGAAAATCAACAACCATAAAATCATGATCAACGGCAAATAAAAACCGCTGAAAGATGAAGCGTATAAAGTAGGGAAAGCAAAAAACAAAACTCCTCCCGCAGCAATAATCCAAACTTCATTGGCGTCCCAAAACGGACCAATAGCGCTTGTAATTGCTTTTTTATCTTTCTCTTCTTTCGCAAAAAATAAATGAATAATTCCTGCTCCAAAATCGTAACCGTCTAATACAATATAAACGGCCAGAATTCCCATTAAAACAACGTACCAAAAAAATTCCATAATTATATTTTTTCTGAATTCAGTTCAACATTATGAGGTCCTTTATTGATGATTTTTCCAATCAAAAGCAAAAACAACATTCCAAGTAAAAGATACAATCCTATAAAACCTAATAAAGTAAACAAGGTATTACCGGATGAAACCGTTGGCGAAGCTCCTGCAGAAGTTCTCAGTAAATTATAAACCAACCAAGGTTGTCTTCCTAATTCGGCCGTGTACCAGCCTGTGGTATTGGCAATATACGGAAACGGCATCATAAACATCAATGACCATAAAACCCATTTGGTTTCGAATAATTTCTTTCTAATTAATTGAAAAAGTGCAAAAGCCATCAAACCTATAAATATGGTTCCGAGTCCTACCATAATATGATACGCATAATACAAACCGGAAATATTGGTTGGATGAAGATCTTCTTCAAACTGATCCAGACCTTTTATTTCCTGATGCCAGCTTCCGTAAGTCAGGAAACTTAAGATATTAGGCACAGCAATTTTATTATCGAGTTTTTTATCTTTTACATCGGGTTGCCCAATTAAAACAATTTCAGAACCTTTCTTTTCAGTATGAAAAATTCCTTCCATTGCAGCAAAAGTTACAGGTTGATATTTTACGACATTTTTAGCCAATAAATCTCCCGTTGGAACTGCCACAATAACACTAGAAATCAATCCGAAGATTACGCCTGTTTTTACAAACATTCTTCCGAAAGCAACATTCTTTTTACTTAAAATATAAAAAGCTCCAATTCCGGCTACAACAAATGAACTTGTAACCAAAGAAGCTGCCTGATTGTGTAGATACGAAGGCCATAACCACGGATTCAGGAACAATGCTTTAAAATTCGTCAGAACAAATTTTCCGTTTTCGAGAATTTCATACCCTACAGGATTTTGCATCCACGAATGTGTCGCAATAATAAGGTATCCACTGGCCCAGGAACCAATCATAATTAATAATCCGGTTACAAAATGCCACTTATGTCCAATTATTTTTTCTCCAAACAAAAAGATACCCAGAAATGAGGATTCTAAGAAAAAGGAGAACATCCCTTCCATCGCCAGAGTTTGTCCGATGATTCCACCGGTTAACTCAGAGAATTTCGCCCAATTGGTTCCAAACTGAAACTCCATTGGAATTCCGGTTACAACTCCCATCGCAAAATTCAGAGCAAAGATTTTCATCCAGAAATGCGTGGCGTGATTGTATTGATCGTCTTTAGTTTTAAGATATTTCCATTTAAAATAAACAATGATCAGCGAAAGACCCATTGTAAGTTGCGGAAAAAGGTAGTGAAAAGTAATTGTGAAGGCGAATTGCATTCGGTCATAAAAAAGCATTTCTTCCATAGCGGTATTTTATTTATGAAGTCTCTTCAAATTTACCCATTAAAACCTGAATTCCCTGCCTTTAAAAGAAGTTTTTTCTTTTTTAAACTATATAAGTTAGATAAGAAAATATAACCTTAGCTTAATCAAAAAAGGTTAAACATATTGCAATAAAAAATTTCATTTAATACATTTAATATAAATACAAAATTCGCAAAACCTAAAATATACCTGTATTACTTCAAGATAAAAATTGATATTTACTTTTACAAATCTATAGGTTTAAAAAATTAGTCTTTCTTCAAAATTCCTTTTTGTACACTTTCATTTATTAAACTTTCAGCGTAATTCCATCCCGTTTTTGAATCTTCTTAAAAACACTTAATAATAAAAACACGAGAATTACTAACATTGTAAATCCTTAAAAATATTAAACACATAGAAACATAGATTTTTAATCCTTTAAAAAAAGAATACAAAAAAGAAATACATTTCTTCACACATAGCTATGTGAATTGATGCCAAGTGAAACACCTTTTGAAGACAAATCAAACTATGTTTCTATGTGTTAAAAAAATTGGCATTTTACTCCTTTTTCAAAATTCCTTTTTCTACACTTTCGTTTATTAATCCTTCGGCATAATTCCATATCGTTTTTGAACCTTCTTTTATAACGCTCTTTTTTTCATAGACTTTTTTATAAGGTACATCAAACTCTTTCCATGTCCCTCCGTTATTAGAGGTGTTTTGCAATAAAGGCTCTAATCTGTCCATCGATTTTGCAAATTTTGCTTCGTTGGTTTCACCCGCTTCAAATTCTTGCCAAATAGCAATCATATCATCTGCTTGCTTTTTAGGCAATAATCCGAAGATGCGATTCGCGGCCAATCGCTCTTCATCAGTATTATCATGACTTTTTAGTGTATCGTATATAAAGACATCTCCAGCATCGATTTCGACAATATCATGTATCAAAACCATTTTCACCACTTTCAATACATCAATTGGCTCATTTGAATGTTCTGCCAAAACAATCGCCATCAAAGCCAGATGCCAACTGTGTTCAGCATCATTTTCATTTCGGTCGCTATTAAACAATTTCGTTTTGCGCTGAATATATTTTACTTTATCAATCTCTTTTATAAAAGCGATTTGATTCAATAAATCTTCTGTGTTCATGTTAATGATTTTTGTAGATGTAAAATTACGTAGATTATTTTTTTCACCATATAAGTGATATAAGTTCATTTTAGTATAACGTCGATTACACGTGATTTTAAATTTCCTATGGGCTTTATATGGTAAAACGACCCTGTCTTTTTTTACACAAAAATCAAATTTGTGTAACATTAGTCACCTATTTTAAGCAAAAAGTAGGTTACCTTTGTATTCCCTTCTTTTTAGAATACATATCATGAAAATAGAACAAATTTACACCGGATGTTTAGCACAAGGTGCTTACTATATAACTTCAAATGGCGAAGCTGCGATTATTGATCCGCTTCGTGAAATTCAGCCTTATCTGGATCGTTTAGAACGCGATGAGGTGAAACTGAAATACATTTTCGAAACGCATTTTCACGCTGATTTTGTTTCAGGACATATCGATTTAAGCAAAGAAACTCAGGCGCCAATTGTTTACGGGCCAAATGCTGCTTGCGAATTTGATTGCATTTCTGCGAAAGACGAACAAGAATTCAAAATTGGAAAAATTACAATAAAAACTTTGCATACTCCGGGTCATACCATGGAAAGTACAACTTATTTATTGATTGACGAAAACGGAAAAGATCACGCTATTTTCTCTGGAGATACCTTATTTATTGGCGATGTTGGTCGTCCGGATCTGGCTCAAAAAGCAGCCGGAATGACACAAGATCAATTGGCGGGAATTTTATTTCATTCGTTAAGAGATAAAATCATGACTCTGGCTGATGACGTTATCGTTTATCCTGCGCATGGTGCGGGAAGCGCTTGCGGAAAAAACATGAGTAAGGAAACGGTTTCGACTATTGGGAATCAAAAAGCGACGAATTATGCTTTGCGCGCCAATATGACCGAAGCTGAATTTATTACAGAAGTTACCGATGGACTATTGCCTCCTCCAGCCTATTTTAGTATGAATGTGGCCATGAATAAACAAGGTTACGAAAGTTTCGAATCGGTTTTGCATAACGGAATGAAAGCGATTGATGTAAAAGATTTTGAGGCTGTAGCCGAAGAAACCGGAGCGTTAATTCTAGATACCAGAAAAAGTGCCGATTTCTATAAAGGATTTATTCCGCAATCGATCAATATCGGAATCAACGGTGATTTTGCCCCGTGGGTTGGAACGTTGGTTGCCGATGTAAAACAACCTATTATATTGGTTACTGAAATTGGTCTTGAAGAAGAAACCGTAACGCGTTTAAGCCGTGTTGGTTTCGATTCGATTATCGGACATTTGGATGGTGGGTTTGAAGCCTGGGAAAAAGCCGGTTTTGAAACTGATACGGTTCATAGAATTTCAGCAGAACAATTCGCCAGTGAATTTAAAATTGAAGAAGACAAAGTAATCGACATTCGTAAAGAAACCGAATATGAAGCTGAGCATATCGACGATGCTTATAGCAAACCTTTGGCTTATATTAATGACTGGGTAAAAGACATTGACCCGAACGAGCATTTTTATTTGCATTGCGCCGGAGGATATCGCAGTATGATCGCTGCTTCGATTTTGCAAGCCCGCGGTTTTAGAAACTTTACCGAAATCGAAGGTGGTTTTGGAGCCATTGCAAAAACAAATATTCCAAAATCAGATTTCGTTTGTCAAAGTAAGGTTTTAAAATAAAGGTTCTAAGTTGCTAAGATTCTAAGGTTCTAAGATTTTTGACCTTATCTCAGTAACGCACAACCTCAAAAAAATAAACTACAAAAATTTTACCTTAGTAACTTAGTATCTTAGCACCTTAGAACCTAAAAAAAAATGAATCTACTAGAAATTTTGAGAGAACCTTGGCCTTGGTACGTTTCAGGTCCGTTGATTGGGTTAACAGTTCCTATTTTATTGATTATCGGAAACAAATCTTTCGGGATTAGTTCTTCACTTCGTCATATTTGCGCGGCTTGTATTCCGGCAAATATTTCATTTTTTAAATACGACTGGAAAAAAGAAAGCTGGAATTTATTCTTTGTTTTCGGAATTTTCCTTGGCGGAGTGATCGCTGCTTATTTCTTAGCAAATCCAAATTCGGTCGAAATCACACCACAACTTTCTGAGCAATTAGCCACTTACGGAATCACCGATCATTCGGGATTACTACCAAAAGAACTTTTCTCGTGGGAAAGTTTATTCACGCTTCGTGGTTTTATCATGATCGTTGTTGGAGGGTTTTTAGTGGGTTTTGGAACGCGTTATGCCGGCGGTTGTACAAGTGGACATGCGATTATGGGAATTTCAAACTTGCAATGGCCTTCATTAGTAGCCACCATCTGTTTTATGATTGGCGGTTTTATCATGGCCAATTTGATTTTGCCTTATATTCTTTCACTTTAAAATTTCAAAAATGAATAATTTAGAAAATAAAAATACCGATACAGAAGGAATCAACGGAAGTCAGATAAAAGATTCAGGATTATCAAACCTCAAATACATGTTGCTCGGAATCGTTTTTGGAATCGTATTCGTAAAAGCCGAAATCATCAGCTGGTACCGTATTCAGGAAATGTTTCAATTACAATCGTTCTTTATGTATGGCGTAATTGGGAGTGCAGTTGTCGTTGGCGTTATATCTGTTCAGATCATTAAAAGATTCAACATCAAAACTATTCAGGGAGAAAAAATCGAAATTCAGCCTAAAACTTTCAACAAAGGACAAATTTATGGTGGATTATTGTTCGGTTTCGGCTGGGCAATTACCGGAGCTTGTCCCGGACCACTTTTCGCTCAAATTGGGACTGGAGTTACTGTAATTGTGGTCACTTTATTAAGTGCTATTGCAGGAACCTGGTTTTATGGTTTTATTAAAGATAAATTACCTCATTAAGATTTAACATATAAAAAATGAGCAACACAACAGAACAATTCATTTTAAGAAAAGCAGCACTTTCGGAAGTTCCTTTAATCTGGAATATTCTTCAGGACGCAATAGAACAAAGACGACAAGATGGAAGCACGCAATGGCAAGACGGATATCCTAATGAACTTACGATTCAGAATGACATAAAAAACGGTTACGCTTACGTACTCACAGAGAACGAATCGATTTTGTGTTACGCCGCCATCATATTCGACAAAGAACCTGCTTACGAAGAAATACAAGGCAAATGGCTTACCAATGGCGATTATGCTGTTGTACATCGTGTAGCCGCATCAAAACTGGCAAAAGGAAAAGGTATTGCTACAAAACTTTTCAAAAACATAGAAGATGTCTGCCTCGCAAACAATATTCATAGTATAAAAGTAGATACGAATTTTGACAATATCCCGATGCTAAAAATTCTGGATAAATTAAACTATACCTATTGTGGCGAAGTATTTTTTAGAGGATCAGCACGAAAAGCATTTGAAAAAAAGTTAGTTTAAAAATATAATCCCGGGATCAGGAATCTAAAGGCGTGTCAAAAAAAATGAAGAAAATATATTTTCAAATCTTCTTATCTGTATTCTTAATAAGTTGCTCAAATAACAAGAAATCAAATTCTCAAATATCAAATAACAGCTATCCTGTTAAACTTGATAGTTTGGAATTATTTGACAAATCGAGAAACCGTAAAATTCCTGTTGCAATTTTTCAACCTAAATCTGATACAAAAATTAATAATCAACGAGTAATAATTTTTAGTCATGGATACGGAGAGAATAAAGGCGGTGACAATATGATTTATTCGTACTTAACAGAAACTTTAGCTTCAAAAGGATATTTTGTCATTAGCATTCAGCACGAATTACCTACGGATGATCTTTTGGCAATGGACGGCGATTTTAAAGTCACAAGAAAACCTAATTGGGAAAGAGGTACCGAAAATATTCTGTATGTTCTAAATCAATTTAAAACTACAAATCCAGAATTAGATTTTAAGCACCTAACATTAATTGGCCACTCGAATGGCGGAGATATGACCGCTTTATTTGCTACAAAATATCCCAAATTGGTTGATAAAATAATAACGATGGACAATCGAAGAATGCCACTTCCGAGAGTTAATCACCCTAAAGTATATACTTTACGTTCCAAAAACTATGCTGCAGACGAAGGTGTATTACCAACCGAACAAGAACAGAAAAAATACGGCATGACAGTTCAGTTCACTCCTATCAACCACAGCGATATGGATAATGACGCAACTCCTGAAGAACGAAAAATAATAATGACAAACATCGAAAAGTACTTAAATGAGTAATTTTTTTTAAAAAATGAAAAATAAAACCCGACACATTTCAAAACGTATCGGGTTTATTTTTTAAACAATAATCTAAAATTAAGGTGGGTGTGCATTAGAAAAACCAATAATGTTACTCCGAATAAATTTCTCTCAAAATTGTAAATATTTGCATTTCGACGCGGGAGAAATATTCGTAAGTAAATCCGCAACGTAAATCCAATCTTTGTCGAGCTTCTCGCGGAGATTTCTCCTGCGTCGAAATGACAATATTGTATTTAAACTTTGCGCCTTTGCGAGATTAATTTTATTCTTTAAAAAGCTTAACTTAATGACATTGGCTTCTATCCATAGCAAACAACGAATTTCAAAAAAAAAGACGAGTTTCGTTTTTTCAATCTATATAAAAAGCTATTTCGAAGCAATAATAACCTCTACTCCTATTTCTTCTAGTTTCGTTTTGGTTTCGATATCGATACCATCATCTGTAATCAAAACATCAATTTTATCTAAATTACAAATCTTACCAAAACCTCTCACATTCATTTTTGTAGAATCTACCAAAATAATTACCTTTTCAGCAACCGAAATCATGGCTTGATTAAGATGCGCTTCTAATGCATTTGAAGTACTTAATCCAAAATCTAAATGAAGTCCGTCTGCACCTAAAAACAATTTATTACAAGAAAACTGACTCAAAATCGCTTCCGATATAGGACCAACCGCCGAGTTTGAGCTCTTTCGAACATCACCCCCCAATTGAATTGTATCTACATTTGCTTCCTTACTCAATTCTAAAGACACCTTTAAAGAAGGTGTAATCACTGTTAACTTTTGAAAACCAGAAATAATCTGTGCCAGATAATGAACATTAGATCCAGAGCCTAATATGATGTAATCAAAATTATTAATATACTTTAAAGCCTCTCTTGCTATCTGTTTTTTCTGTTCTACCTGCAGTCCTTCTTTATCGCTTAAATCTCTTTCGAAAGCATAAATAGGCTGCTTACTTGCACCTCCATGTGTACGGTGGAGCAATTTTTCATTTTCTAAAAAATTCAGATCCTTTCGTATCGTTACGGTTGAAACATTTAGTATTTCACATAAATCCGCCACATTTACATGTCCGTTTTTATCCAGTTCCTTAAGTATTTC
Organism: Flavobacterium piscisymbiosum; assembly: GCF_020905295.1. Taxonomy (NCBI): domain Bacteria; kingdom Pseudomonadati; phylum Bacteroidota; class Flavobacteriia; order Flavobacteriales; family Flavobacteriaceae; genus Flavobacterium; species Flavobacterium piscisymbiosum. Next base: position 6,262,861 of record NZ_JAJJMM010000001.1, read on the forward strand.
TTCTTGTCTTTTATTTATAATAACCATAATAGCCTGATAATATTAAGATTCTTGAAGGTATAAATGTACGACAAAAAAATAATTCAAAAAAAACCTTATTTTATTACTTTAGTTTCGTTTAGTTTCGTTAATTTTGCTTTAAAGAAACAAACAACAGAAAAAGAAACAAAAACAAACACTATATGAAACGTTCAGAACAGTTATCGAAACTAAAAGACACTGAAAAGTGGGATGTAATTGTAATAGGAGGCGGAGCAAGCGGTTTAGGAACTGCTCTTGACGCAGCAAGCAGAGGCTACAAAACAATTTTGGTCGAAGCAGTAGATTTCGCCAAAGGAACTTCAAGCCGAAGCACAAAATTAGTTCACGGTGGTGTACGCTACTTAGAACAAGGAGACGTGCACTTAGTAAGAGAAGCTCTTAAAGAAAGAGGTTTAATGGCACAAAATGCCGGGCACTTAGTAAAAAACCAATCCTTTGTAATTCCTAATTACAATTGGTGGGGCGGTTATTTTTACACTATTGGTTTAACCATTTATGATTTATTGGCCGGACGTTTGAGTTTGGGCCGTTCAAAATATATTTCGAAAAGAAAAACAATCGAAATGCTTCCTAACGTACAGGAAAAAGGTTTATCAAGCGGTGTGATTTATCATGACGGACAATTTGATGATTCGCGACTTGCCATAAATATTGCTCAGACTGCAGCCGAAAAAGGCGCCTGTATTATAAATTATTGCAAAGTTGTCAATTTATTAAAAGACGATAACAATCAAGTTACCGGTGTTCAGGTGCTGGATCAGGAAAGTGGAGAAAAATATGATTTGAAAGGATCTGCTATTATAAATGCAACGGGAGTTTTTACCAATGCGATAATGAAACTAAACGATACTGTTTATAAAAAATATATCGTTCCGAGTCAGGGAATTCATCTGGTTTTTGATAAATCATTTTTACCCGGTGATCATGCATTAATGATTCCTAAAACAAGTGACGGCAGAGTTTTGTTTGCTGTGCCATGGCATAACCGAATCGTAGTAGGAACAACAGATACATTAATCAAAAAACAAAGCTTAGAGCCTATTGCCTTAGAAAGCGAAATTGAATTTGTACTGGAAACAGCACAACGCTTTTTAGCAAAAAAACCAACGAGAGCCGACGTTTTATCTGTTTTTGCAGGTTTGCGTCCTTTAGCTGCTCCTGAAGAAGAAGGAAAAAGCACGAAAGAAGTTTCAAGAAGTCATAAAATCATAGTTTCTGAAACTGGTTTAATCACCATAACAGGTGGAAAATGGACCACTTACAGAAAAATTGCCGAAGACATTATCGACAAAGCAATTAAAACAAGAAAAATACCGGCAAAAGGATGTAATACAGAGCACCTTGCTATTCATGGGAATCAGCCTACAACAACTTTAGACAGAGAAAACCACTTATATATTTATGGTTCTGATATTCCTAAAATACGTCAATTGCAACAAAGCGAGCCAGAATTAAAGGAAAAAGTACATCCGGATCACGAGTTTACAATGGCAGAAGTAGCGTGGGCGATTCGATACGAAATGGCAAGAACTGTAGATGATATTCTGGCAAGACGTGTTCGTTTATTATTCTTAGACGCCAGAGCTGCAGTTCAGTCTTCTGAAAAAGTAGCACGATTATTAGCGAAAGAATTAGGACATGACGAAGCCTGGATAACTCAGGAAATTGAAAATTTCAAAGAAATTTCAAAAGGATTTTTTCTGTCAGAATTTCGATAGAACGATCTCAATCTCAATAAAACTTTATTAACTTAATTATATACTATCAATCATGGAGAACAAATTAATTTTAGCTCTTGACCAGGGGACAACTTCCTCCAGAGCGATTCTCTTTAATCATGGCGGAGAAATCGTAAGTCTTTCTCAAAAACCATTTGAACAAATTTTCCCAAAACCAGGATGGGTAGAACATGACCCTAACGAAATCTGGTCTTCGCAAATAAGCACAGCTGCAGAAGTAATTGCAAAAGTAGGAATCTCTGGTAGAGAAGTTGCAGCAATTGGAATCACCAATCAGCGTGAAACTACTATTGTATGGGACAGAGAAACGAGTGAACCAATTTATAATGCCATCGTTTGGCAAGATCGCAGAACAGCAAAATTTTGTGACGAACTAAAAGCACAAGGTCATGCCGATATGATTCAGAAAAAAACAGGTTTAATTCTGGATGCTTATTTCTCAGGAACAAAAGTAAAATGGATTTTAGATAATGTTCCCGGAGCGCGTAAAAAAGCAGAAGAAGGAAAACTTTGTTTTGGAACTGTTGATACGTGGTTAATCTGGAAATTAACCCGCAGCAAATTGTTCATGACGGATGTTTCTAATGCCAGCAGAACTTTATTATTCAACATTCATACTTTAGAATGGGACAATGAATTACTAGAATTATTCGATATCCCGAGAGCAATGCTTCCGGAAGTAAAACAAAGCAGTGAAATTTACGGAGAAACCTGCACTACTCTATTTGCAACCAAGATTCCTATTGCAGGAGTTGCCGGGGATCAGCAAGCAGCACTTTTTGGTCAGCTGTGTACCAGTTCAGGAATGGTAAAAAACACTTACGGAACAGGTTGTTTTATGCTAATGAACACCGGCGAAAAACCTATTCAGTCTACCAATAATTTATTGACTACGGTAGCCTGGAAAATCAACGGAAAAACAACGTATGCTTTAGAAGGAAGTGTTTTTGTTGGAGGAGCCGCTGTACAATGGTTACGAGACGGAGCAAAAATGATTAATTCATCAGAAGAAATAGAATCTTTGGCAGCAAGCGTACCGGACAACGGCGGAGTTTATTTCGTTCCTGCTTTAACTGGTTTAGGAGCTCCGTACTGGGATCAATATGCGAGAGGTGCAATGTTTGGCATTACAAGAGGAACTACCAATGCACATATCGCACGAGCAACCCTAGAAGGAATTGCCTATCAGGTAAATGACTTAGTGAAAGCGATGGAAGCAGATTTTGGAGACGAAGGAAAAGAACTAAGAGTTGACGGAGGAGCTGCAACAAATAATTTATTGATGCAATTTCAATCGGATATTTTTGAAAAAACAGTTACACGACCAAAAACACTTGAAACAACTGCTCTTGGAGCTGCTTATTTAGCAGGACTTGCTGTAGGCTACTGGAAAAACCTGGATGAACTGAAAGAGCAATGGTCTATAGATAAGGTATTTTCTCCGAAAATGGAAAAAACAAAAGTAGACAGTCTTGTAAAGAACTGGAACAAAGCAGTAGGACGCGCATCTCATTGGATTGAAGACTAACTAAAAACTAACGATATGACTCCCTTTATAGCAGAAATTTTAGGTACAATGGTAATGATTTTATTAGGAAATGGCGTTGTAGCAAACGTCAACCTAAAAGGTACCAACGGAAACAGTTCAGGTTGGATTGTAATTACTACGGCGTGGGCATTTGCCGTTTTTGTAGGTGTAACTATTGCAGGACCAGTTAGCGGGGCACATTTAAACCCTGTAGTTACTCTTGGATTGGCACTTATAGGAAAGTTTAGCTGGAGCTTAGTTCCTACTTATATCCTTGGTGAAATGATTGGGGCAATGTTAGGTGCTTTTTTAGTGTGGTTATCACATAAAGACCATTTTGCCGCAACAGAAGATGAAGGCGCAAAACTCTCTTGTTTTTCTACAGGACCTGCGATCAAAAACAATTTTTCGAATTTGTTAAGTGAAGCAATTGCAACTTTCGTTTTGATTTTTTCAATATTCTACATTGCAGGACCTAGTTTACAAATTGCAGACAGTAATGCAACAATTGGTTTAGGAACTATAGGCGCACTTCCTGTTGCTATAGTAGTATGGGCAATTGGTCTCTCATTAGGAGGTACGACCGGATATGCCATAAACCCTGCAAGGGATTTAGGACCAAGAATCATGCATGCTATTTTACCTATAAAAGGAAGTAGTAACTGGGGATACGCCTGGATACCTATTGTAGGCCCAATAATAGGAGCTTCGTTGGCGGCTGCATTATACCTCACACTTAATTAACAACATCTTCTTTTAATCTAAGAATTTTATGAAAAATCTTTTTCTTTCTATGGTAATAATCATAGGACTAGCTGGCTATGCTCAGGAAACAACGCCTGAAAACGCTATAAGTAAAGAGCCAAGCCGATTAAATTTTAATGTTACTCTTGCAACCAGTCATCTCTGGAGAGGATTAATCATTAGCCCAAGCATGACTGCTATGGGAGATCTTCATTACACTTTTGACAAAAACCGAAACTTTTCGGTTGGGGTTTGGGGCGGTAACAGTTTTGATGGTAAATATACTGAGGTCGATTATTACGTTCAATACAAAAATAAAGGACTTACAATTGGTCTGTGGGATTTGTTCAATACAACAAATGTTGAGCATCCGGAAGTTTTTAATTATGATAAAAACACTACGACGCACCTTATTGATTTGAGAACTTCGTATCGCTTTCCTGAGGCATTTCCTTTACGAATTGAAGCTGATATTATTCTTTATGGAAATGATAAGGAATTACAACCTGATCTTGATTATAAAAACAGATACTCTACTTATGTAGAGTTAGGCTATCCGTTAATAAAAAATGAGCAGATCACATTAGATACATATATAGGTGCAGGATTTTCGCTTGACGGAAAATCAAATTTATATTCATCGAATACAGATCATAATTTTAATATTGTCAATGCAGGTTTTAAAGCTTCGAAGGATATTTCGATATTTCAATATAAACTTCCTGTTTTTGCAGGCATTATGTGGAATCCGGCTGAAAAATATACTCGCATGCAATTAGGTGTTTCATTATTCTAAAAACCGGAACAATTATTTCTTTATAAAACCCGACAACTCTTTATGACCTGTCGGGTTTCTTGTATACTGGATTCGCGTGAGGGATAGGAATAAACTGCCGAAGCAGTATGGATAGCCCGACAGCATCCCGATAAGAGGGCGTATATGCGCATAGTATTTTTGCCCTCTTATCGGGATGGTGGCACGTCCTGAATTTTAATTTTAGATTTCTGAGTTTAGATTTTAGATTTCTGAATTTATTTAAATATTTGGATGGTTAAGGATTTATCTCAGTTTAAACCTTTTACAAAGTTGAGTGTAACAACTTTATATTTTAGTTAATTATCAAATAAACAAAGTTTTAGATTAAAAAAATATCCTATTTTTATACTAATTATATAGAGTTTATCTACTTGTAATTTTACTCTATCCGAATTAACAAAAATTTAACATGACATTTGTATATACAACTATTAAAAGATATACATTTGTATATACAAATTATACACTTACGACTATGACAATTGAAGAGGTTATAAAAAGTACAGTTAAGATGGATAATGCGAAAAAAGTTATTCTGAATATCATGTACACGCAAAATGTGATTCAGGATCATTTCAACGAGTTGATAAAACCGTATGATCTATCCGGAGAGCAATATAATGTGTTACGTATATTAAGAGGACAAAAAGGAAATCCTGCTAATATGTGTGTAATACAGGAACGTATGCTGGCTAAAACAAGTAATACAACCCGACTAGTAGACAAATTATTACTAAAGGATTTTGTTACCAGAAATGTTTGCCCTGGCAATAGACGTAAAATTGAAGTTTTAATCACCCAAAAGGGATTAGATGTATTGAAAGAATTAGACCCGAAGGTAGATGAACATGAGCGTACATTTGCTGAGAATATAAGTCCTGAAGAATTAGAATTACTGAATAAATTATTAGAAAAATACCGAACCCAACAAAATTAATTTTATGAGCACATTATTAGACAATCTAAATTGGAGATATGCAACAAAGAAGTTTGATGCGACAAAAAAAATATCTTCAGAAGATTTAAATACTTTAAAAGAAGCTGTTAGACTGGCTGCTTCTTCATACGGATTACAACCTTATAAAGTTGTGATCGTAGAAAATCCTGAAATTAGAGAACAATTGAAAGCTGCTGCTTACGGGCAAACTCAAATTACAGATTCATCTCAGCTATTTATTTTTGCTAACGACTTAAATGCCGGAGCAGAATCTGTAGATGCTTACATCAAAAACATTAGCGAAACAAGAGGTGTTCCTGCTGAAGCTTTAGGCGGATTTGCAGATATGATGAATGGTGTGATTTCGAACTTATCACAAGATGCTAAAAATATCTGGACTGCAAAACAAACTTATATTGCTTTAGGAACATTATTGGCTGCTGCTGCTGAGTTGAAAATCGACGCAACTCCAATGGAAGGTTTTAATCCTGCTGCATTCAACGAAATCTTAGGTTTCGACAAATTAGGCTTAAACGCATCAGTAATTGCAACTGTTGGTTACAGACATACTGAAGATGACACGCAACATTACAAAAAAGTTAGAAAATCTCACGAAGAATTATTTATCACTATATAATTATTATTAATCCAAAATCAATTTTAAACAACATGAAAAATTTAAAAACAATTGCAATAGCATTATTCGTAGCAGCGGCTAGTATTTCAGTAAATGCTCAAACTAAAAAAATCGACGTAAAAGCATCTACTATCAAATGGGTAGGTAAAAAAGTAACTGGAGAACACTCTGGAACTGTAAACTTTAAAGACGGAGCTGTAGTATTTAAAGGAAAAAAATTAACTGGTGGTTCTTTCACTGTTGATATGACTTCATTAACTTCTACAGATTTAACTGGAGAATACCAAGGAAAATTGAATGGTCACTTGAAAGCTGACGATTTCTTTGGAACTGACAAATTCCCAACTGCAAAATTAGTTTTCAAAACTATTGGAGCTAAATCTACTGATGTTTACACAGTAACTGCTGATTTAACTATCAAAGGAATCACTAAACCTGTAACTTTTGACATCACTGTAGCCGGAAACACTGCTACAACAGCTTTCAAAGTTGACAGAACTAAATACGATATCAAATACAACTCTGGTAACTTCTTCCAAAACTTAGGAGACAAAACTATCAATGACGATTTTGAATTGACTGTAGCTTTAAAATTCTAATATTTTAAGATTCACACATAATTCTTATTATAAGAAAAACCCCAATGGTTCATAACTATTGGGGTTTCTTTTTACTTTCCTTTCAAAAACATAACATCCTTAATATTCGCATAACACTTTCGTAATAACATCTAATACTTTGATTAACATTGGGCTTCTACTTTTGGGCTAACTAAAAAAACAAACCTGGAAATCAAAATTATAGTTATGAAAGCAAAAATACATATTGCAATTATTACACTTCTAAGCTCTTTTTTTATACACGCACAACAACAAACTAAAGGAATCATTGGCAGCTCGAACTGGATGAGCAATTGGACAAATTTTAAACCAGCCAATATTAAATATAATGAAGCTACAAACATCATTGCAGGAACTATCGACAAGGATACAAAACTACTTAAACGAAATACATATCAGTTAGTTGGAGTTGTTTATGTAACCAAAAATGCTGTTTTAACCATAGAACCGGGAACTGTTATTCGCGGAGACGACAAAACCTGCGGGACTCTTGTAATAACCAATGGAGCAAAAATTATAGCCGAAGGTTTGGAAACTGATCCTATTGTTTTTACTTCAAACAAAGAAATTTCAGAAAGAAAACCTGGCGACTGGGGCGGAATTATTATTTTAGGGAAAGCACCCATAAATACCATTGGAGGCATACACACATTACCCTTTGATCTTGAACCAATGCTAAACCATTACGGAGGCCAGGATGCAGAAGATAATTCAGGAATTTTGAAATATGTTCGAATTGAATATTCAGGAAGAAAACTTAGCGCTGCAAAGGAACTAAACGGTCTTTCATTAGCCGGTGTGGGAAGAAAAACAGTTTTAAGTAATATTCAAATTAGTTTTTCGAATGATGATTCTTTCGAATGTTATGGCGGAGATTTGAATATGAATAATCTGGTTTCGTACAGAACTACAGATGACGATTTTGATTTTACACAAGGCGCTCAAATCAACATTAGTAACAGTATTGCAATTCGTCACCCTTTTTCATCTGATATTTCAGGTTCAAGATGCTTTGAAGTTGATTCTTATGACAAAATTGGAAATACGGATATGAGCAAAAAACTGACTAAAATAAATGCGAGCAACATTACTCTTGTAAATCTTGAAGAAAACAATCAGGGTCTTGTACGCGAATCTGTTTACGTGAGGGAAAACACTTTTTTTAATTTATCGAACAGTATTATTTCCGGTTTTTCTCCTTTTGTTTTACTTGAAGGAAATATTGGAAACGGAGATGTGAATTTAGCAAAAATCACATTCAAAAACTTAATAGTAAACAATTGTAATGGCGGAATTACAAGTGAAGCCGCAGGTGCAAATACATCACTTCAAAAATTTTACAGCAATCCAGATTTTGAAATAGGATATACAAAAGCTAAAAATAATGAATTGTTTACAATGCCAAATATCAAAGGAAATCCGGATTTTAGAATGAACCAAAACAATACAATTGCGATTGGAAATTAGTTCTTTAAAGTAATTTAAAACAGTAGAATTTAACAAATTTTAAAATTTAGAAAAGATTTTTTTGAAATTTTATGTATTCTAATCCAAATTACATTTATATCTTTGTCACATCAAAATAAAGAAATGAAAACATTAATGAACAATACTTGGTGGTGGAAGAATTTACGTCAAACGTCGTGAACGAAGCTTCCTATGGTACTGTAAAACTATAAATATAAAGGGCTTGTCATCACGACAAGCCCTTTTTTTTTGTCAAAACTCAAGTAAGAAAATATTAAAAATCAAAAACAACATACTTTGAAACCTTTTATACTCAACACACACTACAAACAAATTCTGGCAGATACGATCACACCGGTAAGTATTTATTTTAAAATAAGAGATAAATTCCCAAATAGTTTATTACTGGAAAGTAGTGATTATCACGGAAATGATAACAGTTTCTCCTACATCTGCTGCAACCCGATTGCAACGATTAAAATCGAAAATGAAATCATCTCAAAAACTTTTCCTGACGGAACAACAGAGCAAATTGCAATCGATGCTTCTACCAATATCCCTCAGGTAATTCAGGAATTTTCAAGTCAGTTTCAATCAGAAAAAAACGATTTTAAATTCATCAATAATGGTTTATTCGGATACATTTCTTACGATGCTGTTCGTTATTTCGAGAAGGTTTCGATTGCAAAAAAAGATACGGCAACTTTAATTCCGGATGTCTTTTATGCGGTTTACCAAAATATTATCGCGATCAATCACTTCAAAAACGAAGCGTATATTTTCTGCCACAGCGTAGAAGGAAAAAATAATATCTCAGAAATCGAACAATTATTACAATCCAGAAATATTGCATCATACAAATTCTCTAAAGAAGGTGAAGGTTTCTCTAACTTAACCGATGAGGAATTTAAGCATAATGTGGCTTTAGCCAAAAAGCATTGTTTCCGTGGAGATGTTTTTCAATTAGTACTTTCTCGCCGTTTTACACAAGGCTTTAAAGGTGATGAATTTAATGTTTACAGAGCTTTAAGAAGCATCAACCCATCTCCTTATTTATTCTTTTTTGATTATGGAGATTTCAAAATATTTGGGTCTTCGCCCGAAGCACAAATTATCGTAAAAAACAGAAAAGCCGAAATTCATCCCATCGCCGGAACTTTTAAAAGAACCGGAAATGACGAACGCGATGCGGTTTTAGCCAAACAACTTTCTGAAGATAAAAAAGAAAATAGTGAACACGTAATGTTAGTCGATTTAGCCAGAAATGATTTAAGCCGAAATGGTCATGATGTAAACGTAGAAAAATATAGAGAAGTTCAGTTTTTCTCGCATGTAATTCACCTGGTTTCTAAAGTTACAGGTCATTTACATGAAAAAGCTACCACAATGCAAGTAGTTGCAGATACTTTCCCAGCAGGAACGTTAAGCGGCGCACCAAAACACAGAGCGATGCAATTGATTGAAGATTACGAAAAAACGAATCGTAATTTTTACGGAGGGGCAATTGGTTTCATGGATTTTGAAGGCAACTTTAATCACGCAATTATGATTCGAACTTTCCTGAGTAAAAATCACCAATTACATTGTCAGGCCGGAGCCGGAATCGTAGCGAGTTCTGACGAAGAAAGTGAAATGCAGGAAGTTTATAATAAATTAAGAGCATTGAATACAGCGCTGGAAATGGCCGAGAAAATATAGTAATCAGTGTTCAGCTTCTTAGTATTCAGTCGTAGGGAAAGAACAAAGCATGATTAGCAATATGTCTCCCGAGGTTGAAACCTCGGGCAATGTTTGAAAAGCAAATATATAAAGGAATGCCATATAAACATAGCCAACGGTTTCAACCGTTGGGACAAAGATTGGTAGAACCTGAAACAAACCATAAAAACATAAACCAAAAAATTATGAAAAATATAATTCCCTTTTTGATTGCAATTTTATTATTCGCTTCATGTGAAACAAAGAAAGAATCAAACGTACTTCCGTTAACAGGAACCTGGCGTTTGATATCAGCAGAAACTACTGAGAAAGATTCAACTTTCTCGACTTTCAATTCAAAAACTAAAATGATTAAAATTATAAATGATACTCATTTTGCCTTTTTCAATCATGATTTAAACAATGGTAAAGATTCGACAAATGCAGTATTCTTTGGAGGAGGCGGAAAATATACTTTGAAAGACAGTATTTATACTGAAAATCTGGAATATTTCAACAACCGTCAGTGGGAAAATGGAAAATTTGAGTTTGTAGTGAAAATCAAAAATGACACATTAACTCAAAAAGGGGTCGAAAAAGTAGAAAAATTAGGAATCGATCGAATCATTACAGAAAAATACGTTCGAGAAAAATAAAAATTAGTTTTCAGTCTCAGTTTACAGTCTCAGTTTGAGGACTTAGTAACTCAGATTCTTAGCAACTTAGCAACTCAAAAAAAATGAAAAAAATATTAGTTATAGACAATTACGATAGTTTCACTTATAATTTAGTGCACTATTTGGAAGATTTAAACTGCGAAGTTACCGTATACAGAAATGACGAATTCGAAATTGACGAAATAGCTTCGTTCGATAAAATATTACTTTCTCCAGGTCCTGGAATCCCGGATGAAGCAGGATTATTAAAAGCGGTGATTGCAAAATATGCACCAACAAAAAGTATTCTTGGCGTTTGTTTAGGTCAACAAGCGATTGGAGAAGTTTTTGGCGGAACACTTTCGAATCTTGACAAAGTGTACCACGGTGTTGCAACGAATGTAAAAACAGTAGTTTCCGATGAAATTTTGTTTGAAGGTTTAGGCAATGAATTCGAAGTGGGACGTTATCACTCCTGGGTTGTAGACGCTAATTTACCAGACGCTCTTGAAGCTACTTCAATAGACGAAAACGGACAAATTATGTCTTTAAGACATAAAACTTTTGACGTAAGAGGTGTTCAGTTTCATCCGGAAAGCGTTTTAACTCCAAAAGGAAAATTGATTTTAGAAAACTGGATTAATAGTTAGTATTCAGTATCAGTCACAGTTTACAGTTTCAAAAAACTTAGAACCTTAGTCCCTTAGCAACTTAGAACCTTAAAAAATGGAAATAACTATTTCAGCAACCAAAGAAATCAATATCGAAGATATACTGATTTTATATAAAGCAAACGAATGGAGTTCGGCTAATAAACCAAACGAATTATACAATGCTCTTACCAATTCAGAAACTTTAATTACGGCTTGGGAAGGAAAAAAATTAGTCGGACTGGGGAATGCGATTTCTGATGGATTTTTAACGGTTTATTATCCGCATTTATTAGTACTTCCGGAATATCAGGGAAAAGGAATTGGAAAATTGATTATGGATAAAATGCAGGAGAAATACAGTCACTTTCACATGCAAATGTTAACCGCCGACGGAAGATCAGTTGATTTCTACAAGAAAAATGGATTTGAAAGAGCCGGAAAAACAGAACCCATGTGGATTTATCAGGGGAATGAACATTAACAGTTATCAGTCTCAGTCACAGTTTACAGTTTACAGTTTACAGTCTCAGTAAAAAAACTTAGCATCTCAGTACCTTAGCAACTTAGAACCTTAAAAAAGAATGAAAAATATATTAAATAAATTAATCAACCACGAAGTCCTTTCAAAAGAAGAGGCAAAAAACGTATTGATTAATATCTCAAGCGGTCAATACAATCCGAGCCAGATTTCGGCATTTTTGACCGTATTTATGATGCGAAGCATTACAATCGATGAACTTTCGGGATTTCGTGAAGCTTTATTAGAGTTATGCGTTCGTGTTGATTTATCAGCTTACAACACCATCGATTTATGTGGAACGGGTGGTGACGGAAAAGATACTTTCAACATCTCGACTTTAGCTTCATTCATATCCGCCGGAGCGGGAATAAAAGTAGCCAAACACGGAAATTACGGAGTTTCTTCGATTTCAGGATCAAGCAACGTGATGGAAAAAATGGGAATTAAATTCAGTAATGACGCTTCGTTTTTAGAAAAATGTATTGACAAAGCCGGAATCTGTGTTTTACACGCTCCCCTATTTCACCCGGCAATGAAAAATGTTGGACCAATCAGAAAAGAATTAGCGGTAAAAACATTCTTTAATATGTTGGGGCCAATGGTAAATCCATCATTCCCACAGAATCAATTGGTTGGTGTTTTCAATCTTGAATTAGCCAGAATGTATGCTTATTTATATCAAAATACCGATATCAATTTTACCATTTTACATTCGCTTGACGGATATGACGAAATCTCTTTAACCGGTCCAACCAAAACGATAACATCACATATGGAAGGCATGCTAAAACCGGAAGATTTTGGCGTTAGACTTTTATTGCAAAGTGAAATCGAAGGCGGAAAAACCATCGAAGAATCGGCTGAAATGTTTACCAATATCATTTCAGGAAAGGGAACCGAAGCACAGAATAATGTGGTTTTAGCCAATGCTGCAATGGCAATCGCAACGGTTACAAAGTGTTCTCCAATAGAAGGTTTTGAATTAGCCAAAGAAAGTCTTTTCTCCGGAAAAGGGCTAAAAGCACTGACAACTTTACAAGATTTAAGTAAATAAAAAACAAACACAAATTTCACGAATTTGCACTAATTAACTTAGCTTCTTTGTGACTTTGTGGTAAAACAACAGCCATGAATATTTTAGATAAAATAATATTTGATAAACAAAGAGAAGTCGTTCTAAAAAAATCGATTATTCCGGTTTCGCAATTGGAAAGTTCTGTATTTTTTGGAAGAGAAACGATTTCTTTAAGTCAAAAACTAAGAACAAGTTCTACGGGAATTATTGCAGAACACAAACGTCGTTCTCCATCAAAATCTGTAATCAATCACAGTTTTACAGTTGAAGAAGTAGTAAAAGGTTATGAAAATGCAGGCGCTTGCGGTATTTCGGTTTTAACAGACGGAAAATATTTCGGCGGTTCTCTTGACGATTTACTTTTGGCCAGAGCGAGCGTTAATATTCCGCTTTTGCGAAAAGAATTTATTGTCGATGAATACCAAATTTTGGAAGCAAAAGCTTTTGGTACCGATTTAATTTTATTGATCGCAGCAGTTTTAACGCGCGAAGAAATAAAATCATTATCAGAATTTGCCAAGAAATTAGGTTTAGAAGTTTTACTTGAAGTTCACAATCAGGAAGAGTTAGAAAAATCGATTATGCCGAGTCTAGACATGATTGGTGTGAATAACAGAAACTTAAAAACATTTGAAGTAAGCTTAGATTTCAGCAAACAATTGGCATCGCAAATTCCAAATGATTTTGTGAAAGTTTCCGAAAGCGGCATTTCATCTATCGAAGCGATTTCAGAACTTAGACCTTACGGTTACAACGGATTTTTAATTGGAGAAAACTTCATGAAAACCGACAACGCAGGAGAAGCAGCAACTGAGTTTATAAACAAATTGTAAAACAGCAACTATGACTATAACAAAATTTATAGGTTTTATGTTTTTAATCTTAATTTCTTTTAATGGTATATCACAAACAAAGGAAAATACACCCATTAAATTTGATAAAAAGTCCAAAGAGTATAAAGTTACTATAAACAAAGAAGTTCTTGAAAAATATTCATTTAATTTAGATTACCCAGCTGTTACTTTGAGTTTAAGACAAAATGCATTCATTTATTCTTTAAATAGTAGGCCATATGAAAAAGCAGAAAATTTCAACCAAGAAAGTAAAAATGCTGATTTATGGATTGAACCCAAAGATCCGGAAATCAACTCTTTTCCTGAAGAAACCTCTCAGCTAAAATTAGTAAATCAAAAATGGGATTTTAATTATCTAGAAAACATTAAAGATTTTACTTTTAATGAATATTCAATTCAAAGAAAAAACATAAAAACCGGAATTATTTTTCTAATAAAAACGACAGAAGGCAAAATATTCAAAGTTAGAATTGATTCTTTTAACATAGACAAAGAAGAAATCAGTTTAACTTATAAATTGCTGGAATAAAAAATAAGCAAGTACAATGAAACTCAAAATATGCGGTATGAAATATCCAGATAATATCCTCGAAGTAGGTGCACTCCTACCCGATTATATGGGATTTATTTTCTGGGAAAAGTCCGCACGATATTTTAACGGAGAAATTCCGGAATTAATCAAAACAATAAAAAAAGTCGGTGTTTTTGTCGATCAAACTCACGACGAAATTCTTGGAAAAGTAGCCAAATACAATTTACAAGCCGTTCAGTTACACGGAAATGAATCGGTTGAATTTTTATCAGAATTAAAAAAACAATTACCAAAGAAAATCGAAATCATCAAAGTATTTTCGGCAGATGAAAATTTTGATTTCGAAATTATAAAACCTTTCGAAGCCGTTTGTGATTACTTTATGTTTGACACAAAAGGGAAATTACCAGGCGGAAACGGAACCACTTTTGACTGGACTATATTAAAAAAATACACTTCGAAAAAGCCCTTCTTTTTAAGCGGCGGCATCGGAATAAATGAATTAAAAGCGATCGAAGAAATTTCAAAAACAAATCTTCCTATTTATGCAGTCGATATAAATAGTAAATTTGAAATCGAACCGGGACTTAAAAACAAAAATCTATTTAGCAATTTCAAACGAAAATTTGATGTTGCCAACTTTTAAAATTGGACTAAAATGAATTTTAACGTTAACGAAAAAGGATATTACGGAGAATTTGGAGGAGCTTATATTCCTGAAATGCTGTATCCTAATGTAGAAGAATTACGCCAGAATTACTTAAAAATTACCAGCGAACCAGATTTTAAAGCAGAATTTGATCAATTGCTAAAAGATTACGTAGGACGCCCTAGTCCGCTTTACTTTGCCAAGCGTTTATCTGAAAAATACAATACTAAAGTTTATCTTAAAAGAGAAGATTTAAATCATACCGGAGCACATAAAGTAAATAATACCATTGGGCAAATTTTGGTGGCAAAACGTTTAGGAAAAAAACGTATTATTGCCGAAACCGGAGCGGGTCAACACGGTGTTGCAACAGCAACAGTTTGCGCATTAATGGGATTGCAATGTATCGTTTATATGGGCGAAATCGACATTGCGCGCCAGGCTCCAAACGTAGCCCGTATGAAAATGTTAGGCGCTGAGGTTCGTCCTGCTCTTTCGGGTTCAAGAACTTTAAAAGATGCTACAAACGAAGCGATTCGCGACTGGATTAACAATCCGGTTGACACGCATTATATTATCGGATCTGCTATTGGACCACATCCATATCCGGATATGGTGACACGTTTTCAAAGTGTGATTTCCGAAGAAATAAAATGGCAGTTAAAAGAAAAAGAAGGACGCGAAAATCCTGATTATGTTGTCGCTTGTATTGGTGGCGGAAGTAATGCTGCCGGAACATATTATCACTTTTTACATGAGCCGGAAGTTGGCATTATTGCCGTTGAAGCTGCCGGAAAAGGAGTTGATAGCGGTCATAGCGCAGCAACAAGTAAATTAGGAAAAGTGGGCGTGATTCACGGCTGTAAAACCCTTTTGATGCAAACCCCAGACGGACAAATTACGGAGCCGTATTCGATTTCTGCAGGTTTAGATTATCCAGGAGTTGGCCCAATGCACGCGCATTTGGCACAAACCGGACGCGGAGAATTTTTCTCTGTTACCGATGATGATGCTATGAATGCAGGTTTACAATTAACAAAATTAGAAGGAATAATTCCGGCGATTGAGAGTGCGCATGCTTTTGCCGTTTTAGATCAAAAGAAATTTAAACCTACGGATATTGTAGTCATCAGTCTTTCTGGCCGTGGCGATAAAGATTTAGACAATTATATCGATTATTTTAAGTTGTAATATAAGATTAATTTGGGCGTTTCCTCCGGCCGGGCTATCCGCTAAATTCCCGATTAACAAAAACTACGGCTAAAAAGCCTTGTTTTTCTAAATCGGGAGATACCGCTCCTATCCCTAACGCAAAAAACAATAAACGAGAAAAATAGTAATTATGACAAAGTTATTCTCATACGGAACATTAAGATCGAAACAAATTCAGATGCAGCTTTTTAATAAAGTATTAAATGGCACTAAAGATCAGCTTTTGGGTCACAAGCTAAAAAGTCTTCAAATAGAAGAAGAATTTGGAATGGCAGATTATGTCGTGGCCGTACCAACAGAAGATGCTTCAGATCCCATACACGGCGTGGCTTTTAATATTTCGGCTTCGGATTTAGCTAAAGTAGATATATTCGAATCTAATGCTTACAAAAGAGTTCAGGTCACGTTGAAGTCCGGAACAGCTGCCTGGGTTTATATAGAAAATAAATAAAATTCGATATGATTTTAGCAGCAGCACAAACAAAACCAATAAGAGGAGATATTGACGCTAATTTATTAGATCATTATCGTCTTATCGATTTGGCTGCGGAAAACGGAGCACAATTAATCGCATTTCCTGAATTATCAATTACAGGTTATGAAAGAGAACATGCTCAAAAACTGGCTTTCAAAAAAGACGATTCCCGATTGGATCATTTAAAAAAACAGGCTGTTGAAAATAATATTATTATTGTTGCAGGCGCGCCAATTCAGGTAGAATCTCAATTATTTATAGGAGAATTTGTTATTTCTCCGGATAATTCGGTTGCGGTTTATACGAAACAGTTTTTGCATGAAGGCGAAGAGGAGTTTTTCTCTCCTTCTTTCGGTTATAATCCGATGATTACAATTGAGAATCAAAAGATTTCGTTTGCCATTTGTGCTGATATTGATAATCCGCTGCATCCTGAAAATGCTTGTAAAAGAGCAACTAATATTTATATCGCCAGTATTTTCTTTACACCAAACGGGATTCCGAATGCGTATCGCGATTTACAGCATTACGCTCAAAAACATAAAATGAATATTTTGATGGCTAATTTTAGTGGAGAATCCTGGGGTTATTCTTCTGGCGGAAAAAGTGCTTTTTGGAATAATAAAGGAGAATTGATTGGGCAAATGAATGATTCAGATTCAGGATTATTATTGGTAGAAAATCAAAATGATAACTGGACGAGCAAAGTTGTGAAGATTTAAAAAAAATAGAATGCCACAGATTAAAAAGTTTTTTGTTTCACGCAGATTTTGCAGATTTGAGCAGATTTAAATTTAATTAAAAAGATCTGCGCAAATCAGCTTAAATCTTTTTAAAATCTGCGTGAAATAAATTTTAAGCAGTAATCAGTAAAAGTTTTTTGTCCCTTTAACTATCGGGAGTGGCGAAAAAATAACTTAATAATACCTAACAGGTTATGGAAACCTCTTAGGAGAAAAAACATAAACGAAATGAACAGAATAACTCAAAAATTACAAGAAGATAAAAAGATACTTTCTATTTATTTTTCAGCTGGATATCCTAATTTAAATGATACCGTTCAGATTATTCAGGATTTAGAAAAAAATGGCGTTGACTTAATCGAAATTGGTTTGCCTTTTAGTGATCCTTTGGCTGATGGACCAACGATTCAGGCGAGTTCTACAACCGCGCTTCATAACGGGATGACGACTCAAATTCTTTTTGATCAGCTACAGCACATCCGCGAAAGCGTAAAAATTCCGTTGATTATTATGGGCTATTTTAATCCGATGTTACAATACGGAGTTGAGGCTTTTTGTAAAAAATGTGCCGAAATAGGTATTGATGGATTAATTATTCCTGATTTACCGGTGGATGTTTACGCAGATGAATACAAAGCGATTTTCGAAAAATATGGTTTAATTAATGTATTTCTGATTACGCCACAAACTTCTGACGAACGTATTCGTTTTATCGACAGCGTTTCAAACGGATTTATTTATATGGTAAGTTCTGCAAGTGTAACAGGATCTCAATCAGGTTTTGGAAACGTACAGGAAGATTATTTCGAAAGAATTTCAAATATGAACCTTAAAAACCCACAAATTATTGGTTTCGGAATTTCGAATAAAGAAACTTTTAATCAGGCTACTAAATTTGCAAAAGGTGCAATTATTGGAAGCGCTTTTATAAAACATTTGAGTGAGAATGGTTCTGGTAAAATTGAGGAATTTGTTGGTGAGATTCGATAAAAATCTATTTTTAATTTATAAAGAATACATCATTATTGTCACTATAAACCCGACAGGTTTTAAAACCTGTCGGGTTTACTTTTAGAAACGGAGTTACTATGTGATTTCTCCTCCATCGAAATAACAATATTGAGTCAATACAAGCCTAAAATAATATTAGAAGTAATATACTTCAGCCTTTTTATTTATATAAAACTCTAAAAGTTAACTATATTCTAAAAGTTAAAAACACATTGTAAATAGCAGCCAATTAATAACGTTTACAATTATTTTGTACATTTGAATAAAATCAATTATCATGGATTTAGAAGCCCGCAAAATATCTTTCGTTCAGGAATTTCTAAGACTTCAAAGCGAAGAAATAGTTATTCATCTCGAAAACTTACTTCATAAACAAAAAGTTGAACTTTTAGATCAGGAAATGAAATCAATGAATATTGAACAATTTAATAAAGAAATTGATCAATCTTTAGATGACGCCAAAAATGCAAGAATTATATCTGCAAAAGATTTAAAATCTAAAATTCAAAAATGGGGTTAACTGTCTATTGGACTCAATTTGCAGAAAATAAACTTGAAGACATTTTTGAGTATTACAAATTTAAAGCCGGAAGCAGATTTGCTCAAACTCTTGTAAATGGTATAATTGACGTATCCCTATCTTTAGAAATAAACGCTTATGGCGGACAAAAAGAAGAACTTTTATCTGAAAGAATAGAAGATTTTAGATATTTAGTTTTTAAAAATTACAAAATTATTTATTGGATTGATGAAGTAAAACACATAGTATTTATCTCTAATATCTTTGACACAAGGCAAAATCCTCAGTTGCTTTCACTAGGAAAATAAGTAGTTCGCATATAATCTTTAAGCAAAAAAAAGACATAAAACCACTACAAGGTTTTCTGTTAATATTATGTTAAAATAAAATTAAACGACTGTTTAATTTAAACGCTTGTTTAATTTTGTACCCGATTAGAAACAATACCATGTCAAACTTCGAATTAAACGATAAAAAAATTCAAATTCTTGAGGTTGCTGAAAAGCTATTCTCTGAAAAAGGATTCGAAGGAACTTCTATACGAGACATCTCAAAACATGCAAAAATAAATATTGCAATGGTTTCGTATTATTTTGGTTCTAAAGAAAGACTGCTTGAAGCGTTAATTATCTACAAAACTTCTGATTTAAAATTACAACTCGAAAATTTATTACAGGAAAATCTCGAACCTATTGAAAAAGTCAATAAATTAATCGAAATTTACATTAACAGAATAAGTTGTAACAAGGGGATTTTCAGAGTGTTGCATTTTGAAATCAACGCAAAAAAAAGAGAGAAAAGTTTTATTGCTTTTACAGAATTAAAAAAAGGAAATCTAAAATCTGTTGAGAGTATTATTGCTCAGGGTCAGGCCAAAGGAGTTTTCAGGAAAGATGTTATCATTCCGCTTATTACGCCTACCATTATTGGAACCTTTTTTCACTTTCATATGAACAAACCTTTCTTCGAAGATTTACTGAATTTAAAAACAGAAGCAATGTATAATGATTACATTAAAACCAGTCTTACAAAGCACATTCAACAAACTATAAAAGCTCTACTTGTTTATGAAAATTAATCAATTAATGCTCTTTGGTATTTTCTTTATCGGAATTTCATCAATAGAAGCACAAGAAAAAACAAGTTTAACCTTAGACGAAGCCGTGAAGTTGGCTTGGGAAAAAAGTAACGAAGTTACTCTTGCCAGTACTAAGGTAAACACAAAAAAGTACGAATTACAAGAAGTTAAAAACAATCAGTATCCGGATATTAAAGTTTCGGGACAATACCAACGCCTTACAAAAGCGTCGATTGATATGCCAAATCAGGGCGAAAATGCCTCTTTAGCATCGCCTGACAGAGCAATGATTGGAATGGCAAATCTAAGCTTACCTCTTTTTGCAGGATTTAAAATTCAAAATAGCATTAATGCATCTGATAATTTATATGAAGCTGAAAATGCAAATGCTGCCAAAACAAAAGAAGATGTTGCTTTAAGAGTTATTACTTATTATACAGCTCTTTACAAAGCGCAAAAAACTTTGGATGTTTTAAATGAAAATCAAAAAAGCGCCAAACAGCGTGTGACTGATTTTATAGAATTAGAGAAAAACGGAATCATCCCAAGAAATGATTTATTGAAGTCGCAATTACTAGTTTCAAAAACGCAATTATCTATTGATGAAGCTACTAACAACCTTAATAACATCAACTTTTATCTGACTACTTTATTGAAGCTGGATCCGGGTACAAAACTTCAGGTTAATGAAGCTGATTTCTTTAATTTAAAAACTAATAATGCACCAACATCTGATGTTTTAGCATTGGAAAACAGAAAAGATTTAGAAGCTATTCGTTTTCAACAAAAAGCTTCTGAAGCCAATATTAAAGTGGCAAAAGCAGCTTACTATCCTACACTAGCATTACTTGGTGGTTATACTGCTTTGGATCTTAAAGATATTATTACTGTAAAATATGCTATGAATTTTGGTCTGGGTTTAACTTATGATATCTCTGGAATTTACAAAAACAGCGCTCACGTAAGAGAAGCTGAAAGCAGAGCTTTGGAAGTTAAAAATACAGAAGCTGTAATGACAGATCGTATTAAAGTTGAAGTTCAAAAATCTATTGAAGATTATGACCTGGCTATTAATCAAAGTGTAGTTTATGACGAAGCGCTTCAACAGGCATCTGAAAATTACAGACTTGTAAAAGATAAGTTCGACAATGGTTTAGCTGATACCAATGATTTGGTTGAAGCCGATGTTGAACAATTAAGCGCTAAGATCAATACAGCTGTATCTAAGGCAACAATTATTCAAAAATATTACGAATTACTTTCAGTATCAGGACAATTATCACAATCATTCAATCTTTCTAAAATATAATCGATAGCTCTCATGGAAAAGAAAAAAACAAATACTAAATTCATCATTATACTAACCGTGTTGGTTTTAGTGGGCGGAACTTACGGAATAACAAAATACATGCACTCCTTAGCCCACGAAGAAACTGATGATGCTCAGATCGAGAAAAAAATGAATCCAATTATTCCCAGAGTATCTGGATATATTAGCAAAGTGTATGTAAAAGATAATGATTTTGTAAAAAAAGGAGATACTTTATTTACTATTGATAAAAGAGATTACCAATTAAAAATCGATGAAGCAAATGCTGCACTGTTAGGTGCTGAAGGTCAATACGAAGCTGCAAAAGCAGATATTGGAAGTGCTAATGCAAATATTTCAGTTTCTGATGCTCAAATGAGATCTGCAACTGGTTCTATCGAAAGTGCTAAAATTAGATTGAGACAAATTACTAACGATTATAACCGTTACAATAATTTATACAAAACGCACACGATTACAAAACAACAATATGAGCAAGCGTTATCTGCAAAAGATGAAGCTGAAAATCAAGTTCGTGTTTTAGAGCAACAACAAAGAGCAAGTTCTTACCAAAAATCAGTAATTCAGTCAAAATCTAAAGTTTCTGATAAACAAACTGAAGTTGCTGCTGCAAATATCAAAAGAGCTAAAACGATGTTGGATGTTGCTCATTTGAACCTAACGTATACTGTTGTAACTGCAGCAATCGACGGTCAGGTTTCTAAAGTAGATATTCAGCCAGGACAATTGGTTCAGCCAGGACAATCTTTATTTTATATCATCAATAATAATGAAGCTTGGGTTGTAGCAAACTTTAAAGAAACACAATTGAATAAAATGGTTGTGGGACAAAAAGTAAGCTTAAAAGTAGATGCTTATCCTAACTACGAATTCAAAGGTACCTTAACTTCATTTTCTCCTGCAACAGGATCACGTTTTTCATTATTACCTCCTGATAACGCAACAGGTAACTTCGTAAAAACAATTCAGAGATTACCGGTAAAAATTAGTTTAGACGAATCAAACGATCCTGAAAAAGTAAAATTACTAAGACCGGGAATGAATGTTGACGTTGACGTACATTTAAAATAATATAATGACAGCAGTACAAGGAGACGACGATTTAGTAGAATACGGTTACAGACGTGTCATTATTACGATTACTGCAGTACTTTGTGCACTGTTGGAAATTGTAGATACCACGATTGTAAACGTAGCACTAACAGACATGCGAGGTAGCCTTGGTGCTACTTTGACTGATGTGGCTTGGGTAATTACAGCATATGCAATTGCGAATGTTATTGTAATACCGATGACGAGTTGGCTTTCGCAACAATTTGGGAGACGTAATTATTTTGTGGCCTCTATCATATTATTTACAGTCTGTTCCTTTTTATGCGGTAACGCCAGTAATATTTGGGAATTAGTAGCTTTTAGGTTTGTACAAGGTATGGGCGGTGGTGCCCTGCTTGTAACAGCCCAGACTATTATAACCGAAAGTTATCCTGTGGCAAAACGTGGTATGGCACAAGCAATTTACGGAATGGGTGTAATTGTTGGTCCAACCTTAGGTCCGCCATTGGGAGGATATTTAGTAGATAATTATTCTTGGCCTTATATATTTTATATCAATATTCCTTTAGGAATTATCGCTACTATTCTGGCTCTTACTTTCGTAAGAAGTCCGAAATACGGAGAGAAATTAAAAGCAAATCAGGTTGACTGGTGGGGAATTATATTATTAGCGGCTTTTATTGGATCATTACAATTCGTTCTGGAACATGGGCAACAAGACGACTGGTTTAACGATTCTACAATCGTAACCTTAAGTGTTGTTACAGTTCTTGGATTGATATTATTTATCTGGAGAGAGTTAACGTATAAATATCCTATTGTAAACCTTAGTGTTTTAAAAGATGGAAATTTAAGAATTGGAACCGTAATGTGTTTTATTCTTGGTTTCGGTTTATACGGATCGACTTTGATTATCCCAATTTATACGCAATCTGTTTTAGGATGGACAGCAACTGATGCCGGATTATTATTAATTCCGGGTTCGATTACTACAGCGATCATGATGCCATTTGTGGGTAATATGATTCAAAAAGGAGTTCCGCAAGGTTATATGGTTGGAGTTGGATTTTTAGTTTTCTTCTTCTTTACCTTTATGATGCAGACCCGTATGACGCCAGATACTGGTGTAGAGCATATGTATTGGCCTTTAATTTTAAGAGGAATTGGTTTGGGATTACTTTTTGTACCTATTACCACACTTTCGCTTTCTACCTTAAAAGGAAAACATATTGGTGAAGGAGCCGCGTTTACAGGAATGATGAGACAATTAGGTGGTTCATTTGGTATTGCGATCATTACCACTTTTATCACACGTTTCAGTCAGGAACACAGGGTTAATTTATTAACGAATTTAGATCCTGCAGATTATCAGGTTCAACAACGTATACTAGGAATGCAAAGAGCATTTGAAGCGAAAGGCTATAGCGCCGATGTTGCTCTTAAAAAAGCCTATCAGGCTATAGAATATTCAGTAATGAAACAAAGTACAGTGATGTCATACATAGATATTTTCATGTATTTAGGAATCATGTTCTTATGTTGTATACCAATTATTCTTTTCATTAAAAAAGGAAAAAACAAGATTAATCCTGCTGATGCAATGCATTAATAATAATTGATTTATAATACGAAAAAGCCGGACTATTTATTTAGCCCGGCTTTTTTTATTTGTGATTTGAAAATATTTTATTGACTATTTATTTATACAGGGATTGAAATCCCTGCCTACAAAATGTACCGAGTCTACGACTCTCTGGCAAAAAACTTAGAATCTCAACATCTTAGAACCTTAGAATCTCTAAAAAAACTATCTCGTAAACACCAAATGATTCCCTTCAGAAAGATTGGCATCAAAACCATATCCATCATAATCGAAACCTTTAAGATCATCGATAGTTTCTGCATTGGTATCGATAATATAACGTACCATCATACCTCTCGCCTTTTTTGCAAAGAAACTGATGATTTTTAATTTTCCGTCTTTGTAATCTTTAAAATCCGGAGTAATTACAGGCACTTTTAAAGCCTTAACATCAACTGCCGAGAAATATTCGTTACTCGCCAAATTCACAAACAATTCTCCTTTTTCTAATTCTTTGTTTAAAGCTTTTGTAACGGTTGGTTTCCAGAATTCGTGTAGATTTTTATATTCACCAATTGGTAATTTTGTTCCCATTTCTAAACGGTATGCCTGCATTAAATCTAATGGTTTTAAAACGCCGTAAAGACCGGATAAAATTCTAAGCTTGTTTTGTAAAACGTCTAGCTTTTCTAGCGGAATTGTATAAGCATCTAAACCCGTATAAACATCTCCATCAAAAGTATAGATTGCCGGACGTGCATTTTCCGGAGTAAAAGGTGCTTTCCAATCCTGATTTCTTTTCCAGTTTAAATCTGATAATTTATCTGAGATTGACATTAATTGGGACAATTCAGCTGGTTTTTTTTCTTTTAAAACTTTATGAACCACACGTGCTTCTTTTAAAAAAGCGGGTTCTGTATATTGAGGAGTTGGTAATTCTTTTTCGAAATTTAATGACTTCGCTGGCGATATAACAATTTTCATGTGTGCGTTTTTATATGATTCAAAAATACAAATTGAAATTTTAAAAATAAGATATCAGAATTGATTTGTTTGATAGTGGTATAAATGTTTTTTTGCCACGAATTACAAGAATTTCCACTAATTTCTTTTTTCTAAATTCAATCTTATTCGTGAAAATTCGTTTAATTCTTGGCAACCATTTTAATTTTAATAAAATTCTGCATCTGAAACTGTGAATTTCTATAAAAAAGTGACCTTTACATTATAATAGGCATTTTCTATGTTGTAAATTTGCGGACGTTTCATTCTCTTCAAGAAAAGAAATGTAATTTTTAAAATTAGTGAATTCGTGGCTATACAAACAAACTATAAAACAGCTTTACAAAATAAAATCTTCGAAATAATTTCGAAAGCATCTCAGGAACTTAATGTCGACAGTTATGTAATTGGCGGCTTTGTTCGGGATTTGCTTTTAAATCGGGGTTCAAAAAAAGACATCGATGTGGTTGCTGTTGGCAGTGGTATCGAATTGGCTTTGAAAGTTTCTGAATTACTTCCTAAAAAACCAAAAGTACAGGTTTTTAAAACTTACGGAACCGCAATGTTGCGTTTTGAAGATACTGATATTGAATTTGTTGGTGCCCGAAAAGAATCCTATAATTTTGACAGTAGAAATCCTATTGTCGAAAACGGAACGCTTGAAGACGATCAAAACCGTCGTGATTTTACCATAAATGCATTGGCTTTATCGCTAAACGAAAAAACTTTTGGAGATCTTTCTGATCCTTTTAATGGTTTGGCTGATTTAGAGAATAAAACGATAAAAACGCCTTTAAACCCTGATATCACATATTCTGACGATCCGTTGAGAATGTTGCGTGCGATTCGTTTTGCAACGCAATTGAATTTCGAAATCGAAGAAAACTCATTGAATGCGATTACCAAAAATGCAGATCGTATTAAAATTATTTCCGGCGAAAGAATCGTAGACGAATTAAACAAAATTTTATCTACACCAAAACCTTCAACAGGATTTTTACTTTTATATAAAACCGGACTTTTAGATATTATTCTTCCTGAATTAACAGCTTTAAATCAGGTCGAAGAAATTGAAGGTCATACACATAAAAACAACTTTTATCATACACTTGAAGTAGTCGATAATATTTGCCCTAATACAGATGATGTCTGGTTGCGTTGGTCGGCTTTGTTGCACGATATTGGTAAAGCGCCAACAAAACGTTTTAATAAAAAACTAGGCTGGACTTTTCACGGACATGAGTTTTTAGGCGGTAAAATGGCGAAAAAAATATTCGAACGTTTGCATATGCCCTTAAACCATAAAATGAAATTTGTGCAAAAAATGGTTATTATGAGTTCGCGCCCGATTGTTTTGGCGCAGGATATTGTAACCGACAGTGCAGTTCGTCGTTTGGTTTTTGATGCTGGTGAAGATGTAGAGGATTTAATGACATTGTGCGAGGCTGATATTACAACCAAAAATCCGTCGAAGTTTAAGAAATATCATAAAAACTTTGAAATCGTTCGCAAGAAAATTGTAGAGGTTGAAGAACGCGATCATGTACGTAATTTTCAACCGCCAATTTCAGGAGAAGAAATTATGGAAATATTCGATTTGAAACCTTCGCGCGAAATTGGAGTTTTGAAAGAAGCGGTGAAAGAAGCTATTTTAGAAGGTGATATCCCTAATGAATATCAGGCAGCTTATGATTTTATTATTAGAAGAGCTGCAAAATTAAATTTAACGCCTAAGAAATAATGGATGCTTTAGGTGCTGTCTTTCTTGTTTTACTTTTATTGGTATTCATAATATCAAATATTATGTTTTCAAAAAAACTAAAAGACACAGACAGTAACCATTTTAAACTTAAAATTATATTTTTCTTTAGCTGCGTAATTGCAATTGCAATAGTTTTTATTGCATTCTTTATTTTTGAATCTTCTATTCTTATAGATGTTTTAAAATTAGAAATCAATGATACGTATGCCGAGAGAATTGGGAAACTTTCGATCATACTTCCATTAAATATTATTACAAATTATTTTCTGGCAAAATTTTACTTAAAGAAAAAACGAATAAACGAAATCGAATTAATTGGAAAAGAATGAAAAAAGAGAATAAATCAGTAATCATTTGGTTACTATCAGGATGTGTTTTATTGTTTTTAATGGTTGTTGTTGGCGGAATCACGCGATTAACAAATTCAGGTTTATCAATGACCGACTGGCATTTGGTAACCGACACTTTCCCGCCTTTGACAGATGCAAAATGGAATGAAGCTTTCGAGCAATACAAGAAATTTCCTGAGTATCAAAAAATCAATATTCACAACGATTTTCAATTATCCGATTATAAATTTATTTACTTCTGGGAATGGTTTCACCGTTTTATTGGTCGAATCATTGGGCTAGTTTTCTTTGTTCCTTTTGTTTATTTTTTAATGAAAAAGAAACTGGATCGTCCTACTATCAAAAAATGTATCATTCTTTTGGCAATGGGAGGTTTTCAGGGCTTCCTTGGATGGTTTATGGTTCGCAGCGGATTAATCGACAATCCGGATGTAAGTCATTTTAGACTTTCTTTACACCTTACTTTTGCTTTTATCACTTTCGCGTATACTTTATGGGTAGCATTAGATTTAATTTATCCAGAAAGAACGATTACTAAAGTAATTCCGCTTCGCAATATTGCACGATTTGCTTTGGTTGCGCTATTAATTCAAATTATTTACGGTGGCTTTGTAGCCGGATTAAATGCGGGATTAATTCACAATCACTGGCCATTAATGAGCGATGGAGAATTTATACATGATTCTGTTTTTATTGAACAATCTACTTTGGTCAAAAACTTAATCGAAGGTAAAAGCGGTGTTCAGTTTGTACACAGAACTTTTGCTTATGTTGTGGTGGCTTTCATCTTGTTTTTATATTACAAAAGCACCAAATTTTCGCTTTCACGAACACAAGTAAACGGAATTAAAACTTTAGTTGTTTTTGTATTTATTCAATTTGCATTGGGTGTATTTACACTATTATACAGTGTTCCATTGGCTCTAGGATTAATTCACCAAATTATGGCATTCTTCCTTTTGAGTGCGATGACTTTTACGTTGCATCGATTGAGTAAATAAAAACCATTCATTAAACCTAACCACAACCATGAAACATCTTTCAGTTCTTTTTCTAGTATTTTTAATATTAAGTTGCAGCAACAAAAAAGAATCTGAAAAAATTAAAACTCCTGAAACCAAAACTGAAGCCACCAATTCAGCAAACAAAAATCAGGAGGAAAAATTAACATTCGAAAAATATTCTAAAGACGGAATTGTATTGAACGGACAATTGCAAATATTTGATGAAAAACTCAATAAAACAGAAGAACTTGAGATAAAAGAAATTTCGAAAATTAAGATTTTAGAAAAAAGTACTTCTATTTACAATATCGATAAAAGCAAAGATTATTGTCTAAAATCAAACTTCATAAAAATTGAATATAAAGGCAAAAATTATATTGTTTTTGGAAGAGATGTTTATGAAATAAATCATAACGAAAATTTTGACTTTAAGAACAGTAACAATGAAAGTTTTTCTGTTTTTCCGGTTACAAACTTCGAAATGGGCGCATCTGATGATGAAGGATTAACCACTTGTGATGATTTTAGCTTATTGATAGTTTTAAACCAAAAAGACAATACATATTCGACCATTAAAAATCCGGAAGCCGAAGACTATTATCCTAGTCAAAAACTTGCAGCTCTTGCGCATGATGATGGTTCGTTAGAAAACATTTATAATATAAAAGTTGTAAATGATTCTTTAATTTTAGGAATTAAAATTAGCTATCAGGAAGGTTATGGCTCGTACTTTTTAAGAACAAGTTTTAAGGATAATTTTAATAAATCTAAGATCACAGACAGAAAACGATTTGAAGAAGAAAGTGTTTATAAACAACTGAAGTAAATTTATTTTAAAATGAAAAATACCTTTATCATTCTCCTTTTTTTCTTTCTTTTTACTAAAGCTACTTTCGCACAAGTATATGATGCCGGTAAAAGTAAAGAATGGTCTAATGTAGATAATTCCGAATATAAATCTGAAGGTATTAGCACTCTTAAAAACCTTGACTTTTCGAAAATATGGCAAGATCCCAATTATAATGTTTTAGGTATCATTGGAGAAAATTATCAAAAACTGGGTGTAAAATATATTTCTATTATCAAGGATCCTGAAAATCCAAATACTTATCTGGTTTATGGCAAATCGATCGTAAAGAATAACATTTGTGAATTTCAGGGGAAAATCGAAATTATTCAAAATTATATTCCAAAAGAAATAAATCCGAGATATAAAACCTCCGGATTTATCATTGCTAATTGCATTTTTTACGAAAACTCTCTGCAAAACAATTCCGGATATTTCAAAGGTGTTTTACGAACTTATTATGGAGTTAACAAAGACAATTCGATGGAATATCCAGATGACGGCGACGAACCTGATTCTAATTACAACAATGGTTTTGTAGGTACCTGGACCGATTACAAGACTAAAAAAAGCAAGTTATCACATTGGGGATCAGATTTTATTCCTATGAGCACTGATCTCAACGTAGCACAAGCTATTGGAGATTTTATTGTAAACAAAAAATACCAAAACAACGGCTGGAATACTGACTTTCGTAAAGATTGGTGGAAATAAAATAACTTCCTAGCCCAACCAAGCTTTAAAATCCTGCACTTTTTCGCGGCTTACAATCACTTCATCTTCTTTATAAGATGGTAAAATTACTTTGAGACGTGAATTGGTATACACCTGAATTTCCTTTATTGCTGTAAGCGGAACAATAAATTTTCTGCTTACGCGAAAGAAATCCTTCATGTCTAATTCCTGCTCCAAAACTTCTAAAGTAGAATCGATTAGATAGTTTCTATTTTCGAAAGTATGAATATAAGTTCCTTTGTTTTCGCTAAAAAAACATTCGATTTCATCGGTCGTAATAACTTTTAAATGCTGCCCTATTTTTACGGTGAAACGTTTTTTGTAACTCTTCTCGAAAGGATTAGACAACATCTGACGTATTTGCTCAAAATCAAGCTGCAGATTTTGATTTCCTGCATCTGTTTTCGGAATTCGGTTTTTAAATTTTGTGACAGCAATTTCTAAGTCATCCTCATCAATAGGTTTTAAAAGATAATCGATACTGTTTAATTTGAATGCCTTCAAAGCATATTCATCATAAGCTGTAGTGAAAATAATAGCGCTTTGAATGTTTATCTTTTCGAAGATTTCAAACGACAAACCATCTGATAACTGAATATCGAGAAAAATTAAATCGGGGTGCTCATTATTGCTAAACCAATGAAGAGATTCTTCAACAGAGTGCAGCATGGTTTCTACGGCAATATCTAACTTTTCGAGCTTACGCTGCAATAATCTTGCTGCCGGTTTTTCGTCTTCTATAATTAATGTGGTCATTTAGTACAATGCAAAAATTGAAATTTTAGTTTAAAATTACTCCCATTTATTTTTATTCTGAGCTTCTCCCTCCATATATTTTTGAATTTTCTTTTGTTCCCAGTCTCTACCGAAAAAAATATCCGGTCCAAAAACTGTAAAAGCGTGAATCAATAAAGCTATTCCCCAAAATATTGCTGTAGAATACATCTCCCAATTATTAAAACCTCTTATTTCAAAATGATTTCCATTTTTAAAGTCAAATCCAGTAAAATTTCTATTTAAACTGGTAAAAATGATAATAGCATTTACTATAATATAAACCTTCAAATGCGAATAAAACCCTTTAATTTTCTTCACTTTTTTATATGCAATATTATAACTTTCATCTGTACTAAATTCATGTCTGTATTCCTCATACATGCGTTGTCTAAATCGTCCCATTTTATTTAAAATTAAATTATTGCCATTTAGCTTTATTCTCTTTTTCTTTTTCCATCAATTCTTTGATCTTTCTTTCTTCCCATCCTTTTCCAAGAACCGGGAATATTTTAAAAACTTTCATTCCATGAAAAACAACTCCAACTCCCCACCACATTAGAGGCCAATAAAACCATAAATGATTGGGTGATGTGTATAAATTGATAAAAACAAGGACAACGTTTACAGCAATAAATGCGGTTAAATTTCCGTAAAAGCCTTTAATTTCCTCAACTCTCTTTTTTGCCAGATAATATCTGTCTTCTTCATTTAAATTTACTTCCATGATTACTCCCATTTTTGTTTTTTTATTCTTTTTTCTAAGATGCTTTTTACTTTACGTTCTTCCCATTCTTCACCAAAAATTTTAAAAGAAGCGAATATGTCAATTGCAGAAACTAAGAAGAAAACCGTCCAGACTGCCATTACAAAAAGATTAATATGTTTTAAAGGGAAAAAATTAAACGGAACTCCGAAATATTCCTTCAAAATAAAAAAAATCACTCCTATAACGTAGACAAACATGTGCGAATAAAAAGCTTTCAATTTAACCACTTTTTTGGTTGCCATTTTTTCAAGTTCGAATGCTTCCGTGTCTTTATTATTTTTTGCTCTCATGACTATTTCCAGATTTGACGTTTATTTTCTTTTTCTAAAATCTCTCTGATTTTTCGTTCTTCCCATTCTTTATTATAAAACGGTGAGAATTCAAAAGCTTTTAATCCGTGTAAAACTATTGCTATTCCCCAACCCATCAGGGACCATATAAACCACAAATAACCTGGTGAAGTCATAAGATTTACCACAATTACAATTGGGTTGCAGAGAAGATAAACCGTCAAATGCTGATAAAACTTTTTAATTTCTGCTACTTTTTTTTGAGCTTCATAATAACGATCAGCTTCGGCGTAATTTGTTTCCATAATTATTTCCAGGTTTGTTTGTTATTTTCTTTCTCTAAGATCTGTCTGATTTTTCGTTCTTCCCAATCTGAGC
Source organism: Flavobacterium piscisymbiosum (assembly GCF_020905295.1). Taxonomy (NCBI): domain Bacteria; kingdom Pseudomonadati; phylum Bacteroidota; class Flavobacteriia; order Flavobacteriales; family Flavobacteriaceae; genus Flavobacterium; species Flavobacterium piscisymbiosum. Next base: position 6,294,944 of record NZ_JAJJMM010000001.1, read on the forward strand.
TATAACCAAAAACTTTAAAAGCATGCATTACCACTCCAAATCCCCAGCCTAAAGCTGAAAACCAAAACCACTGAAATCCAGGAGAAAATCTTAAATTTATAAAAATCAAAAATGGAATTACACATACATATGAAATAACATTCCCGTAAAAACCTTTCAATTCTTCTACTCTTTTTTTAGCTCTGAAATAAGCCTTATTTTCATCATTATATTCTGCACTTGTTTCCATGACTGTAATTTGTTTGGTCAAAATTGGAATTTTAACTGTGAAATTTTTCTCATTTTGTTCAATCAATACCTTTCTGTTCGTTACAATCCCGTATCGATTTACAATATTTTGCAAACCTACTCCCTGCCTGTCCTGCAAAACTTCTTTCTTTTGAAAATCGTTTTGAATCGCTAAATAATCTCCATCAATAAAAATTCTGATATGCAATGGTTTCTGCTCACTCACCACATTGTGTTTTACTGTATTTTCCAGCAAAAGCTGCAGTGATAACGGAACCACTTTTGCATCCGGATTTATGTTAGTTGTAGGCAATTCGTAAAACAAACTATTTTCGAAACGCATCTTCAGCAAATTCATATAGGTTTTTGCGAATGACAATTCATCCTCGACCGAAACCAGTTCTTTGTCTTTTTGCTCTAAAACGTAGCGGTAAATTTTAGATAATGAAGTAGTAAAACGTTGCGCATTATCCGGATTTTCTTCGATTAAAGAACTTAAAACATTCAAACTATTAAAAAGAAAATGCGGATCGATTTGATTTTTTAAACTTTCGAATTTAGCATTTGCCGTTCCTGCGATAATTTTTTGCTGCGTTATCTCGAATTTTGATGCCTGTTTCCATTTTACCATAAAGCTTCTCGCCTGCATGAAAATAGAAACTCCAAGAGATAAAACGATATAAAAAAAGTGGTTCCAAATCATTCTGTCGCTAAAAAACTTCTCTACAGGAAGATTTTGAACTAATACATAAATGATATAATTAATTCCTAAAACGGCTGGAACAGTATATAAAACCGTAACCAAAATTCCGTAATACACTCTTAAATTAGTCTGTTCCAGCCAATCCCATTTTCTATCCAGGAGAACACTTAAAAAACCATTTCCAAAACCCAAACCAAAAGAATAAAGAGAGCTTAAAAGAAATGTTAGCAATACGTTTTGAATGGTGAGATCAGCGCCTAAAAAAGCAGAGAATATTACTGTAAAGACCATAGAAATCTTGAAACAAATGATTGTTCCACTTTTTAAATCAGCAAATGAACTTCTATAGTCTTTCATTATAATATCAACTTAAATTTATTTTATTTTTTGCAATTTTTTTGAACTTCTAAAGCTCTTTCTAATCCCCATTTTGGCGAAAAGGAAGTTTCTGGTTTAAAAGTAGCAAAAAGTTCAACAGCTTTATCAACTTGTGCACAAAGTGGTTTTGTATCAACTCCTGTCCATTTTGCGCCACCTAACTGATAATCAGCTTCACCAAAAACAATTCTGGGATTATTGGGATCTATCGCTTTTCCTTTTGCGTAAGCTTCCATCACTTTAGCCGAATATTTCATTCCGTTTGTCATTGGGTCTGCCACTACCCAGCCGGTATAAATCAAAGCTTGCAGGGCATATAACTCGGCATTGTTTTGATCTTTTATCAATTCAACATCCAATGCATCTTGCGCTTTTGTCAATAACAAATCGATTTTTGTTTTATCTTTTTCAGAAAACGCAGCTATAGTATTGATTAAACCTATATAATAATTAGGCAGATAACTTGTTTTTTCTGCCGCAGCAATTCTTTCAAACAATGCCGAAGCTTCTGTGTTTTTTCCTTCTTTCCAAAGCCCTAATGCTTTTCCCATTCCTTGTTCAAACTGGGTTTGTGCAGAACTTATTGCTACAACGAATAATGCGACTAAAGTGATGATTTTTTTCATTTTACAAGTAATTAAAATGGTTGTTTTAAATTGTTTTGTTAGTTACTATTTTATAAGGTAATTTCAATTTTTGAATCTTTAGCAATGACAAATTTAGCATCTTTATAAGCCGGTGGTCCCATAAATCCTTTTGCATTGTTTGAAGCTGCATAATCTTCAGAAGGAATTCCCATCATGTTTTTATCTAGTTTTCCGTTATTGTTTTCATCGTGATAAGTTGAAATTGCATATTCTCCTGCAGGAAGATTCTCGAATGTTACCACTGCTTTGTTGTCTTTAACTTTAGAAGCTACACTTTTATATGTTGTTTTAAGAAATGTTCCATCTGAGTTGTACAAACCTACTTTAACAGTTCCTTCATTATTCTTTAAACCCGAAACAGAAACAGTTAGGGTTACATTTTGAGCAGACATTAAACTGCAGATAAATAAGGTGATTATTGTAATAATTTTGATCATGGCTTTTCTTTTTAAGGTTCTAAGGTTCTGAGTTGCTAAGATTCTAAGTTTTTTTCTTAGTTTCTTAAAATCTTAGCAACTTAGCCGCTTTTAATTTATTGATGATTAAAACTCTAATTGTTATTGTTTTTTTTAAGATTCTGAGTTACTGAGTAATTAAGTCTCTAAGTTTTTTTCTTAGTATCTTAGAAGCTTAGCAACTTAGTCCCTACTAATTTTATACTTCAAAAATACTTTGGTTTTTGCTCTCTTAAAATTAAATAATACTGAGTTGTTGATTTTGGTTACTGAATTGTTTTTTTTAAGTTTCTGAGATTCTAAGATGCTAAGGTTCTAAGTTTTTTTCTTAGCATCTTAGAACCTTAGTATCTTAGCGCCTCAGATTATAAATTCTTCAACTGATTCTCATTTTTATTATCACTAATCGTCCAGAAGAAACCTACGAAAAAGAATCTGTCTGCGGTTGGTACAACTGGCTGTCTGTTATAAACTCCATTTGGATCCGGTAATTTTGCGTAATCGTAACCAAAAACATTTTGAGTTCCTAATACATTCGAAACTGAGAAATACAGAATTTTTTGTGTCGTTAGTAAATACGCCCAGTTAAAACTTAAACTATTATATGACTTTGTTTTTCCGTTCATGAATTGAGTTTGATTCGGATCGTTATAAGGTCGGCCTGAACTATAACTGTTGGTGAAACCTATTTGCGATTTCCAATCGGTGATAAAATATTTGGTAACAATTGATAAACTGTGATTCGCTACAAAATTTGGAGTTGCCATCGTTGGAAAATTCTTGTATTGTCTTTCAGAATCGATATACGAATACGAAATCCAATATTCTAAGTTTTTTAATAAATTACTGTCTCTCCAAAACAAATCCAATCCTTTTGCATAACCTGAACCGTTGTTATTGAAAACCGAATTGTACTGAATATCTCTTGTATTATACTGAACCAAATTGCTGTAATCTTTGTAATACGCTTCTGCCCTAAAAGTTTGTCCTGGTTTTGTAAACTGATAATTCAAAATATAATGTCTTGCTTTTTCACTTTCGAACTGATGGTATTTTGAATATTTAATATAATCAACAACAGGAGTTTGAGAAAAATCTCCGTAAGCAAATGAAAACTGACTGTTTTTAGAAACTTTATAAGCAATTGAAGCTCTTGGTGCGATATTCGTTTCGTCAAGCAAACTATTATTCGAAAGTCTCAAACCTACTTTCATTGCCAGATTTTTCGAGAATAAAATATCTCCTTCGGTATAAAAAGCTGCAATATTCGAGTCGTAGCCATTTGCTGTTTTTATCGAAATATTATCATCAAAATTTTCATTGTATCTCGTCATAAAATAATCAGCTCCAAAAGACAATTTAAAATAGTTAGAGATGTTTTTTCTTAATTTCAATTTTAGCTGAGCTGCATTTTCGTTGCTGTCGACATCATTAATATCGTATTTGACTTTGTTTTTGCTATAGCCGTAACTAATTCCCGAAGTAAGTTGCCAACCGATTCCAAAATCTCCTTTGTAAGATGCATTCAAATAAAAATTATTGTTGTTTAAATCCGTTCTGATAGGATCAACGAAATTTACATTTTTCTGGTTTAGATCGAATTTCTCAGCATCAAAAGCAGCGTACAATTTAAAAATACCTCTTTCAAAATGATATCTGTAAACCGCTTCACCGCCCAAAGACTGATAGGGATTATTCCAATCTACATTTTGAGGAATTACAGCCTGATAAGGTGCAAGATTGATATAATTGGTATTGATGCTAAAAGAGCTTTTTTTCCATTTTTGTGTATTTCCAACTCCTAAACCTACAGTCATCAAGGCAATATCTGTTTTATTCTGGTCTGGTTCGTCTTGCGTATTTAACAATAAAACACTGGACAAAGCTTCACCATATTCAGCAGAATAACCTCCGGTAGAAAAAGCAATTCCGCTAAACAAAAAAGGCGAAAATCTGCTTCGGGTTGGTAAATTATTTGTTGTTGCGCCATAAGGCTGTGCTACACGAAGTCCGTCTACAAAAGTCTGGGTTTCGCTGGCTTCACCTCCACGAACAAACAAACGTCCGTCTTCGCCAACAGTTTGTGTTCCCGGTAAGGTTTGCAAAGCAGCAATAATATTTCCGGCAGATCCCGCAGTGGTTACGATGTCTAAAGGTTTTAAAACTGAAACTCTGGCTTTATCTCCTGATTCTAATGTTCCGGCGGTAATTACAACAGCATCCAGTGCGTTTACATTCTCTCTAAGTTTTACGATTTGATCTTTATAGTTGGCAACATCAATTTCTTTTTTGAAAGTATCATAAAGCAAAAAACTTATCACTAAAGTCTTATTTCCTGTTTCTGATGTTTCAAACGAAAAATCTCCCGTTTCAGAACTTGTCGCTCCGTCGTAGGTTCCGTCTATATAAATATTAGCTCCAGGAACAGGTTTACCTTTTTGATCTAATACTTTACCGGAAATGGTATTTTGGGCAAAAATAAAACTGGTAAAAAATAAAAAAGTAATTGTAAAAAGTAATTTGGTTGTCATGGTATTTGATTTTGATGAAGCAAATATATTTTAACATTATTTGTTAAAAAACATTAAATAACCCAATTGTAGAATTTCGAGGATGAGTTGTAAATTAGTTTTATTTGTATCTTAG